>DFBR01000078.1:0-13079 GCA_002367375.1 Erythrobacter sp. UBA3075
TGGTGTTCGTAATCCTCGATCGCGACAGACATGCGGATGGCCGGGTAACCGCGATCAAGGAACGGCAGGTGGTCCCCGCCCCGCCCCATGCGGTCGCTGCGCCAGGTCTGGCGAACGTCGAGGCCGCCGGCATGCTCAGCGGCGAGGGCGTCCAGCCAGCGCGAGAGATTGCGGCTGGGGGAATCGTTGGCCCCGCCCCGGCTGCGCATACGGGCGCGGGTCGGGTCGTCAGCATCGGCGCGCACGCCTTCGGAGAACACCCGCAGATGCGCGGCATCGCACACGCCATCCGATCCGCATGATCCGCCGACAACATCATTGTTGAGTACGGCCTTCACCGTCCAACCCTGTTCGGTCACGTAATCGGCCAGCACATTGCCGCCATACAGCCCTTGCTCCTCGCCTGAGAGAAGCGCGTAGATGATGGTGGTGGGATATTGCCGCTGGCTGAGCACTCGCGCAGCTTCCAGCACCAGTGCGCTGCCGCTGGCATTGTCATTCGCGCCGGGAGCTTCGACTTCGGCATCCATGACATCAGAGCCGCGACTGTCGATATGGCCCTGTATGATAACGACCTCATTTGGCCGCTCGCTGCCCCACTGGATTGCCACAGCATTGCGGATCAGCACCGGTTCGGGAATCCGCCGTCCGCTGCGCATATCCTCGACAAATCGCGTTTCGAGACAGCCACCACACGCCGCGCTGGCTGCGTCGAACTGCGCCCTGCCCCAATCGAGAGCCGCGCCAATACCGCGTTCGGGATCGTCATAGGTGGACAGCGTGTGGCGCGTGCCGAAGCCGACCATGGTCTCGACATCATTTTGCAGCCGTTCGACCGAAACCGGTTCAGCCGGATCAGAAGATTGAGCAGCGGCGGGTGCGGCGACAAATGCCGCAATTGGAAGGAGATAACGCATGGAACTTGTCTCGCGCGGTGGCGCGCGTTTGGCAAGTAGCCTTTTTACGCGATCGAAGCCGGTTCCTCGCCATAACGATTGGGTCCATGCTGCGACTTCATGACGCCAAAACCAGCCACCACCAGTATCGCGAGCCAGCCTGCCATGTTGGACCACCTGAAGGTCAGGTCGGCCTCCAATTGTTGCATCTCAGCGGGGTTGTTCGCGTTTACAGCTGCGGTCGTCAGCAATTCCTGTATTTCGCCGACCACTGCAATGCTGTCTCCGATCGCGATCACTTGCAGCGCAATTGGAATGATCGCGAGAAGTCCGGGACAACCCCCATCGTGGAGCCTCCGCACAAATGATGCGACGAACATGAGCATGACGATCACCGAGATCACCGCTGAAATATAAATCTGCGTTCCCATGGCATCGGCCATGCCGCTCATCATTTCCACCTGCACCTGCTCGGGATCAGCGCCGGACTGCACAGTGTCAATTGCCGAACCAGCACTCGAAACGACCATCGGTATTGCCGCGAGGAAGCCAATGACCCACTGCGCTATGAGCAGAAACAGCGCATACCACCAGAAAGTTGGCCTTGCGTCCCGACCAGAGAAATCCGTCAGGTGCGAAAGATTGTACTTGATGGCCTCGATCATATTCTGTCCCGCTCCAATCGCTGCTCAATAAGCCCGCGCGACGTAAATCCTCTCGACTGCGGGAGCGCCGGTGAAGATACATGTGCCATCGGCGGGCGGCGTATTCATCGGCACATTGCGGAAGGTGAGTTTGAGCGCTTTCAGCTGCTCCTCAACCGCTTTCAGACCTTCTCCGGTCGGTTTCGACCATTGCACCTCGGCCCAACCGGGATAGCGGCGATCTTCGCCGAAGAACTCTGCGAGCCCCTCCATATTGTCGATCTCGCGCGTGATGTTGGCGTCGCGCCGTTCGCGAGCCTCGGCGAATAAGCCGCTCTGCATGTCCGACAGGATCGAAGAAATTGTATCAATAGCAGTCTCGCGCGCCGGGTTCTGGAAAGCGGGCTTGCCGGTTTCTGCATTCCACAACGCATCACGGCGCAACATGCTGACGACGCCGTTTTCCATATCGCGCGAGCCGACCTCAAGGATGATCGGCGCGCCCTTGCGCACCCAATCCCAGCGTTTGCCAGCCGCCTTGCCCGGACGCGTATCGAGCAGGACGCGCAATGGTTCGCCCAGCGCAGATTGCCCCGCCAGACCGGCGTGCAATCCCTCGCAATAGTCGAGCAGCGCCGCATCTTCCGGCTTGCCGCGCAGCATCGGCAGAATAACGATTTGGAACGGCGCAAGAGCAGGCGGCACGCGCAGCCCGTCATCATCGCCATGCGTCATGATTAACCCGCCGACCATGCGGGTGGACATTCCCCAGCTTACTGTGTGGCACAGCTCCTGCCCGCCCTCGCGGTTCTGATAACGGATGTTGGCAGCTTCGGCGAAGCTGGTGCCAAGATAGTGACTGGTGCCCGCCTGCAGCGCCTTGCCATCCTGCATCATCGCTTCGATCGACCATGTCTCGCGCGCGCCGGGGAAGCGTTCGTTCTCCGGCTTTTCACCTGCGATCACCGGGATGGCGGCATCTTCTTCGGCGAAGGCGCGATACATCTCTAGCGCGCGCATGGTTTCGACCCGCGCCTCTGCCTCATCCGCGTGGGCCGTATGGCCTTCCTGCCAGAGGAATTCACTGGTGCGCAGGAACATGCGAGTACGCATTTCCCAGCGCACGACATTGGCCCACTGGTTGAGCTTGAGCGGCAAGTCGCGCCAGCTCTGCACCCAGCGGCTCATCGCATCGCCGATTATGGTTTCCGATGTCGGGCGGACCACCAGCGGCTCTTCCAGCTTCGCTTCGGGATCGGGAATAAGGCCCCCGTCACCATCGGCAATCAGCCGGTGATGGGTGACAACCGCCATTTCCTTCGCAAAGCCTTCGACATGCGCAGCTTCGCGCTCGAAATTGGCGAGTGGTATGAAGAGCGGAAAATAGGCGTTTTGCACGCCTGCCGCCTTGATCCGGTCATCCAGCAGACGTTGCATCCGTTCCCAGATGCCAAATCCCCACGGTTTGATGACCATACATCCGCGCACGCCCGACTCCTCGGCCATGTCGGCAGCGGAAATGACCTCCTGATACCATTTGGCGAAGTCATCTTCGCGTTTGATGGAAAGGGCGTGGCGAATGGCGGACATGCAGTGACTTTCCCGACTAGGACAAAAGGCAAGTTGCTCCAATGACGCGAGCGATGCGCCGAGTCGAGAGGTCTACTTTGGAAAATCGCACGAAAATGCGGTGCGTGGCGGGTTTATTCGCCGAGCTTGTCCAGCTTGCGCTTCATCTCTGCCATTTGCGAACGCAGCGACTCGATGTCTTCGCGGCCCTCATCAGAGGTGGGCGTCGGCGCTGCGGGCTCGGGTTGCTCACCAGCGCCGGGCATGAATGCCTGCGCAGCCGCCTGGAACATGGCCATGTTGGTCTCGGCCATCCGGGTAAGTGTGTCTTTCCCCACGCTCGACTTGAACGCGTCCTGCAATTTGGACTGGTTGGTCTCAAAATTGGCCATCGCCGCTTCGAGATAGGGTGGCATCATTGCCTGCATGGAATTACCATACATTCCAATCAGTTGGCGTAAGAAGCTAACAGGCAACATCTGCTCACCATTGGCTTCTTCTTCCATGATGATCTGAGTCAGGATGGAATGGGTGATGTCGTTCCCGGTCTTGGCATCCAACACCTGAAAGTTGATGTCCTCGCGCACCATGGCGGCCAGATCATCGAGCGTGATGTAGCTTGAAGAACGCGTGTTGTAGAGCCGCCTGTTGGCGTATTTTTTGATAATTACGGTGCCAGATTTTGCGTCAGCCTTATCGGCCATGGGAAATCCCTTGGTTGCTTATTCGTAACTTAGCACTTGCAGCACGTAGTTTGCAATTGCGGTATCGCAGCTGTGTCACTCTCGGTCGAAACGATCGCCAAGGATTGTCAGGATTTCATATTGCGAGAGGCCGCTTCGCCGCGAAATTTTGCCCAAATCTCCCGGCAAATCAAGGAAATCGCCGTCTTTCACGCCGCTGTTCCCGACATCGACGGCAATCATGTCCATCGAAACACGGCCAAGAACTGGCAGGGTGTGCTCCTCATGTTGCAGCGCACTGCCCTTGCCCATCATCCGGAGGAATCCGTCAGCATAACCGATGGAGACAATTGCGACCCGTGTCGGGTGCTCGGCAACCCATGTAGCGTTGTAACCCACTGCATCGCCGGGTGAGATATCTCGGGTCTGGATCACCGCTGCTCGCGGATAGGCTACCTGCGCAATGTGATTGGCCAGATCGGGATGAGGAATGCCGCCAAACAAAGCGATGCCGGGCCGGGTCATGTCGAAATGATAGTCATGACCGAGCATTATACCTGCCGAGTTGGCGAGGCTAAGACGCCGCGCTCCTACTTGCGCAACGGCCTCCTGAAACACGCCAAGTTGCTGGGCATTTTGCGGAGTGTCGTCTTCAGCAGAAGCGAGATGCGACATGAGAATGTCGACGTCCAGCGCCTGAACAGCTGGGTCGGCCAGTTCCGAGAGTGCAAGGCCAAGTCGGTTGATCCCGCTGTCCACCATCAGATGGCAGGTGCCGCCGCCACTCTCGTTCCATAATTGCGCCTGATTTAGCGAGTTGATGACTGGAATGACGCCCGTTGCGCGTGCGAAGGCGGCCTCGTCTGCGTTGCGCGTACCGAACAGGACGCAAACCGCGCTACCCTCGACATGCTCGAGCACAGGCGGGACTTCGCTCCAGTGCGCAAGGAAAAAGTGCCGGGCTCCGGCATCACGCAATGTTGGCACTGCAACATCGACGCCTAAACCATAAGCATCGGCCTTTACCGCTGCCCCTGCGATGGCATTGCCAGACAAGCGATCCAGCGCGCGCCAGTTTGCCGTCAGCGCAGCGCGGTCGATACGCAGGCGCAGGCTACGTGGTGGCTCGTCAGGAATGGTCATCGCTGAAATCTTCAGGGGGACCGCCCTTCAGCCCCCACCAGGCAATAATGACGCCGAATGCAACGACCACCCAAGTATACCACAGCCCCGCATAGACATCCCCAGAACGCGCCACGATGATGCTGGAGATCAGTGGCAGGAAGCCGCCGAGATAACCGGCACCGATGTGATAGGGGATGGACATAGAGCTATAGCGAATCTGCGGAGGGAACATCTCCGTCAACAAAGCGGCCACAGAGCCGTAGGTGAGTGCGGACAACATGCCCAGAACCAGCAACAGGCCGATAATGCCCAATATGTTGGCAAAGGGCGGCGTGCGCCGCTCAAAATCGAAGCCATTTTCGGACAATGCCGCTTGCAAGCCATCCCTGCGCGCGTCACCGCTGTCGAGCCAATCAGAGCCCAGCGCGATATCTTGTTCGCCCACAGCCACGCCTAGCGTCTCGTTCTCATTCACTGCGTAGGCGACACCGCTTGCGGTCAGTGTTTCGAGGATTTTACCGCAATCGCTTTGTTCCCGGTCAAACAGGTCCGCAAATGGATCGGTCGAGCATTGCTGCCCGCTCACAACAACCGGATTATCCTGTGCTGCCTGAGCCAATTCCGGGTTTGCCAGCGATCCCATGCTCCAGAAGATCGGGAATAGCAGCGCCAACGCGCCAAGCGCACCAATGATGATCGGGCGGCGGCGGCCGATCCGGTCAGACCATTTGCCCACAAGAATGTAGAACGCCATCGACAGAGCACCGGCGGTGAGCAGGATCATTTCTACCAACCCTTCTTCCAAACGCATTGGCCCGCGAAGGAAAGACAGGCTGGAGAAAAATGCCGTGTACCAAACGGTGGTGAGCACACCCGACACGCCGAACAGCGCGATGAAAATGCGCTTCTTGTTACCGGGATAGGTGAAGCTCTCGACAAAGGGGTTGGCGGCCATTTTGCCTTCCGCCTTCATGGCGCGGAACACTGGACTTTCCGACAGCTTCAGCCGCATCCACAGCGAGATGCCCAGCAGGATGATCGAGAGCAGGAAGGGTATGCGCCAGCCCCACGCAGCGAAGTCATCAGCCGGGATCAAGGCGCGGCAGGCGAGCACTACGATAATGCTGAGTGCAAAGCCGCCCACGACGCTGGCCTGAATAAAGCTGGTGTAAAACCCGCGCTTTTCGGGTGGAGCATGTTCAGCCACGTAGATCGCGGCGCCACCATATTCTCCGCCAAGAGCCAATCCCTGAATAATGCGCAGGCCAATGACAATGATGGGTGCGGCAATACCGATGGTCGCGACCGTTGGGATCAGGCCGACCCCGGCAGTCGCGATGCCCATCAAAGTGACCGTCACAAGAAAGGTGTATTTTCGGCCCAATTTGTCGCCCAAATAGCCGAACAGGATTGCGCCAATCGGGCGGAAGGCAAAACCAACGGCGAAGGTGGACCACACCAGCAACAAGCCAAGCGTGTCATTGTCGACGTCGTAAAACGCATCCTTCAGGATGTAGGCCAGCGTTCCGTAGATGAAGAAATCATACCATTCGAAAACCGTACCAGCGCTGCTCGCAGCGATGACGAGGCGAATTTCCTTCGCGCTCGGTTCAAGAACTTCTTCTGCGGTAGCTTCCGCCATGCGCTCCCCCTTGGTTTGCAGCGTTGGGGACTAGCCCGAAGCAGGCACTGTGGAAAGAGCTGCAATTGCGGCCTTCCACGGCAACAGCATTGCACCATGTCGCCCGCGGTAATTACGTGCAGGGGCGATCAGGTCCAGACCGGGCCAATCGGGTGCGGGCGCTTCGCCGCTCAGCCAGTCAATCAGCCCGTCGTGAATGCCGGTGAGATCGTCGATCGACCGACCCACTGCATGGCGGGCGAAGATTGCGGCAGAAGCTTGGCCAACGGCACATGCACGCACCGTTAGTCCGACCTGTGACAGGCGCCCCTTCGGATCGAGCGCCAGATCCATCTCAAGCGAAGACCCGCAGCTGGCCGAACGTGCTGTGCCGTGGAAGGCGTGTTCTTCCAGCATGGGGTAATTCGCCAGCTCCACCGCTGCGGCAAGCATTGCGGGAGTGTAAAGACTTTGCGCGCTCACAAGTCCAACGCGCCCTCGTCCTCTTCATCCACAATCCGAGCGCGACGTTCTGCAATGATCTGCACCATGGCCCGCGAACCCGCGTCCACGAGTTGATAGGTGCGCGCTTCGGCAATCCATGGAGGACGTCCTTTGGCTCCCCACACCGAATCATAGCCGAGCACCAGCAAGGAGAATGCGACAATCACGATGATGACGCCTTTTAGTGCGCCAAAACCAAAGCCGAGCACACGGTCAATCGGCCCGAGGATCGACTCGCGGGCACTGCGCCCCGCAACGCGTGCGATGAGTTTCATTGCGGTATAAGGGATCAGCAAAAGCAGCGCGAAGGCGAAAATGCCCGCCGTGATCGGCGAACCCATGAATTCCAGAATTGCCGCTGTCAGATCGGTGTGGAGATAGTGGATCGCGAAGATGGCCAAAATCCATGCAGCAAGCGAAAGCACTTCCTGCACGAATCCGCGCAAAAATCCGCCAATCGCTCCTACTCCGATAAGCAGAAGCACAATCAGATCAAAAGCCGTCATGGGGCAGAGTTTATGCGGTGGCCATCACGCGGTCAACGAGTGACGCCACTCCGCCAATGTCTGTATAGCCCAGCTTCTTCACCTCCTGCCCGCCATCGACTGGACCGCAGGCGTGCGAAAAGCCTAGCTTGGCCGCTTCGCGCAGGCGCAGGGCCGAGTGGGCGACCGGACGCACTTCGCCAGAAAGTGAGACTTCACCCAGCCAGATTGTGTCGGCGGCCAGCGGCTTGTCAGCCAGTGCGGAAATCAATGCGGCAGCCACCGCCAGATCTGCCGCAGGATCGGACAGGCGATATCCGCCCGCGACATTGAGATAGACCTCTGCCGTCGAAAAGCTCAGTCCGCAGCGCGATTCGAGCACAGCCAACAACATCGCGAGCCTTCCACTGTCCCAGCCGACCACCGCGCGGCGCGGTGTCGCGCCCGATTGCAACCGAACGATCAGTGCCTGAATTTCCACCAGCACAGGGCGCGTACCTTCGATGGCGGGGAATACCGCGCTGCCCGCAATCGGTTCGTCACGGCCCGATAGGAACAGCGAGGATGGGTTGGAGACCTCCTCCAGCCCCTGCCCTTCCATCGCGAACACGCCAATCTCATCCACGGCTCCGAAGCGGTTCTTGAGGCTGCGCAGGATGCGATACTGGTGGCTACGCTCACCTTCGAAACTCATCACGGTATCGACCATATGTTCAAGCACGCGCGGTCCCGCGATATTGCCGTCTTTGGTGACATGGCCGACCAGCACCAGACAGGTGCCTGTGTCCTTGGCATAGCGGATCAATTCAAAGGCACTGGCGCGCACCTGACTGACCGTGCCGGGCGCGCCTTCGATCATGTCGGAATGCATGGTCTGGATCGAATCGACCACCAGCATGTCGGGTGCACCGCCCTTCCCCAATGTGGTGAGAATGTCGCGTACTGACGTGGCCGCAGCAAGTTTGATGGGAGCATCGGCGAGGCCCAGCCGCTTGGCGCGCATCCGCACCTGTCCGGTCGCCTCTTCCCCGCTGACATAAACAACATCGCCGTCTGTCTTGGCGATGGCGGCGGCGGCTTGGAGGAGCAGAGTGGATTTGCCGATCCCCGGCTCTCCGCCCATCAGGATCGCGCATCCCGGCACCAACCCTCCGCCCAATGCGCGGTCAAACTCGGCGAGACCAGTGCTGCGCCTTTCGAGCGGCTTGGTGGGAGAATCGAGCGATTCGAAAGCGATCGCGCGCCCCCCGCTCGACAAATCATGCTTGGCGGTGAACTTCGTTTCCGGTGCTTCCTCGACCAGCGTGTTCCACTCGCTGCAATCGGGGCATTGGCCCTGCCAGCGGGTCGAGACACCGCCGCATTCGGAGCAGATATAGCGTCTTTTGGGCTTTGCCATAGGTTTCGAGGTAGCTGGAACAGAAATAGAACACAAGCCGCGTTTTCGGCAGAGGATAGCTTGTATTGCCCCCTAGGCATTTGCGCCGCCATCTGCCAATCAGACTGCGATGCGGCAGAAAGAACTCAGGATCGCGCTTGTCTGCTACGGCGGCGTCAGCCTGTCGGTCTACATGCACGGCGTTACCAAGGAAATCTGGAAACTCGCCCGGGCGAGCCGCGCCTATCACAGTGCCAATGTCGTTCCGCAAAAGGGTGTGGAGGGCGTTTATGAAAAGCTGCTCTACCACATCGAGTCTGCATATAATCTGCGACTCCGGATGTTGCCCGACATCATCACTGGTGCCAGCGCGGGTGGGATTAACGCGGTATTTCTCGCTCAGGCGATCTATTCGGGGCAGGATCTTGAGCCGCTAACCGAGATGTGGCTCGAGAATGCCGATGTTGAAAAGCTGGTAGCGGAAGAGGCGCGTCCGTGGTCAGACATCGCCGCCAAGCCCTTTATGCGGCCGCTCGTGTGGTATCTCAGCAATCGCCCCGGCAATGCGGTGAGCGAAAGTGTGGCGGTGGAAACGCGGGCCGAGGTGCGCCGCAAGCTGTCCAACCTTGTGCGTGGGAGATGGTTCGAACCACCTTTTTCCGGCCCCGGCTTCACCAATCTCCTCTATGATGCCTTACGCGCGATGGCAGCCGAGGAGGTGGACGATCCGCTGTTGCCGCCGGGCCATCCGCTCGACTTGCTGGTAACGGCGACCGATTATCGCGGCCACCGTGAAGTCCTGAAGCTGAACAGCCCGCCGCTGGTCGAAGAAACCGAACATCGCATGCCCATCGATTTCCGCGTTCACACGCCGAAGGAAGGCGGACAAACCCTTGCTCATCTGTGCGAACTCACGCTTGCCGCGCGCGCCACTGCCAGCTTC
This sequence comes from Erythrobacter sp. UBA3075, assembly GCA_002367375.1. GTDB lineage: Bacteria > Pseudomonadota > Alphaproteobacteria > Sphingomonadales > Sphingomonadaceae > Alteraurantiacibacter. The sequence goes on from DFBR01000078.1 coordinate 9,849, forward strand.
CCGGGAGCCTTCCCACCGCTGAGTGTGAGCGAAATCGATGATCTCGCACCCGATGATTGGACAGGCCGCGACGCCTTCCTCCGCCGCATCATGCCAACCAATTTTGAACGTGACACAATCGACCACGTCGCGCTGATAGATGGATCGGTGCTAGTCAACGCGCCATTCGCCGGCGCGATGGCCGGGCTCAATGCACGCCCTGCGCAGCGCGAGGTTGATCGGCGATTTGTCTATGTCGATCCCAGCCCGCGCCGCCGGGCTTCGAAAAGCGGCGAAGAACTGCGCCCGGTCGGTTTTTTCTCCGCTATCTTGGGCTCACTCTCAACTATCCCGCGTGAGCAGCCGATACGCGACAATCTCGAAACTCTGGAAGCGCAGACACGTGAAGCGCACAAATTGCGCAATATCGTGAGCGCACTGCGGCCTGAGGTGGAAGGCGTGGTTGAGAAGCTGTTCGGCCGCACTCTGTTCTTTGATCGCCCCACCCCCAAACGGCTTGCGGCCTGGCGCGCACGGGCTCAGCAGGTGGCGGCGGAGCGGGCAGGCTATGCCTTCCAATCCTACGCGCAGGCAAAGCTAACGGGCATTGTCGATCGGCTTGCGGAATTGGCCCACTCTGCAGCGCCTGATGCGAAACGGGTCGATCTGAATGTGATTACGGCTGCTTTACGGCAATCGATCGAGAAGCGCGGCCTCGACCGCCTGAGCGCGCCGGGTGGCGGGGCCAGCCCCGCGGCAATTTCATTCCTGCGCGATCATGATCTGGTCTTCCGCATTCGCCGTTTGCGCCTCTTGGCGCGCAGATTGTCGCGTGAGTGGGATGCTGACCCGGATATTTCGGACGAAGGGTTGGAGGCAGCGCGGGAGCAGGTCTACCGGGCGTCTTCACTGTATTCGATGCGCGAGGATCCGATAACGCTCGGCCCGGATTTCCCCGAAATCGCGGCCAATGCTGCCGAAGACCCTGAGGCATTTCTCGATGCGTTGGCAGAGCGGCGAACCTTGCGCGAAACCGATATCGGTGCGGAGAAAATCATCACCGAAGCGATGGAGGAGATGCCCAAGGATTTGCGCCGCAAGGTGCTGCTGACTTATCTCGGCTTCCCTTTCTATGACGTCGCGACGCTGCCTCTCTTGCGCAATGAAGGCCTGACCGAATTTGATCCGGTAAAGGTCGACCGCATCAGTCCAGATGATGCGCGCACCTTGCGTGAAGGCGGAACGGCAGAAACTCTGCGCGGCACCGAATTCTACAATTTTGGAGCCTTTTTTAGCCGTTTCTACCGTGAGAATGACTACATGTGGGGCCGCCTGCACGGGGCGGAACGGATGATCGATTTGATCTGCTCAACCGTTCCGAGCGGTTTCAACAATAGTGCCTGCATCGCGTTCAAGCGCGACGCCTTCCTTGCCATCTGCGATGAGGAAGAGGAGCGCGGCCTTTGTAATGCTGGATTGGTAGAGAGCCTGCGCGAGGAAATTATCGCGAAACTCGGTTCTCCAGATCAAAGCTGACAGCAAGGCCTTAAGACCGAGCCGTCACGACAATCACGCTCCGAAAACATCCTTGATCTTGTTCAGGAAGCCGCGACTTTCCGGGCATTCCTCACCAGTTTCCGTTTCGCGGAATTCACACAGGATTTCTTTCTGGCGAGAAGAGAGCTTGGTCGGAGTTTCGACCATCACTTCAACCACCAGATCACCCCGCCCGCGCCCTTGCAGAACAGGCATCCCTGCGCCGCGCTTGCGCAGCTGCTTGCCCGACTGAATGCCAGCGGGAATCTCTATGGAGTGAGTTGCGCCATCAAGGCCGGGAATATCGATCGTGTCGCCCAGCGCAGCGCTGGTGAAGCTGATCGGCACCTGCGTGAACAGCGCAGAACCTTCGCGTTCGAACACGTCATGCGGTTTCACATGGACGAAGATGTAAAGGTCGCCTGCGGGCGCGCCGCGCGGACCTGCCTCGCCCCGGCCAGACATGCGGATGCGCGTGCCATTGTCGACACCTGCGGGAATTTCCACTTCGAGTGTCTGCAAGGTGTCGACTCTGCCCTCGCCCCGGCAATCACCGCACGGAGCTTCCAGAACTTCGCCAGCGCCATGGCAATTGGGACACGGCCGCTCGATGACGAAAAAGCCTTCCTTGGCACGGACTTTTCCTGCGCCGTGACATAGTTCGCAGCGACGCCGCGATGTGCCCGGCTCTGCGCCGGTTCCGGTGCAGGTGTTGCAAGCGGTCGAGACTTCCACTTCGACCTGCGTGGTCTTGCCATGGAAGGCATCGTCCAGCGTGACCTGCATGTCATAGCGCAAATCCGCACCGCGCCGTGGACGCGCGCGCCCACCACCACCACCGCCGCCGAAAGCGCTGCCGAAGATCGTTTCGAAGATGTCGCCAAGATCGCTGAAGTCCTGACCGCCAGCGCCCGGTCCGCCGTTTTGGAAAGCGGCATGGCCATAGCGATCATAGGCCGCGCGCTTTTGCGGGTCTTTGAGCACTTCGTAAGCAGCGCTGATCATTTTGAATTGCGATTCAGCTTCAGCGTCGCCCGGATTGCGGTCCGGGTGATATTTCATCGCCTGTTTGCGGTAGGATGATTTCAGCGCTGCTGCGTCGGCATCGCGGGCAACGCCCAGCAACTCATAGAAATCGACTTCACCAGTAGACATTCGGAATCCCCAAAACCGGACCGCCACCGGCGCGCTGGGCGTCGGTGGCGGTTACAGTTCTCATCAGGCTGTTTAGCCCTTGTTCTCGTCGTCGACTTCGGTGAACTCGGCCTCGACCACTTCCTCTTCCTCGGAAGGTTTGGAAGCATCGTCGCTGGCTGCCGCATCTGCGGCACCGGCATCGGCAGAGGCCTGATCCTGTTCGTAGATCTGCTGGCCCATCTTCATGGCAACATCGGTGAGCTTCTGGCTCTTTTCCTTCATTGCTTCGACGTCTTCGCCTTCCAGCGCAGTCTTCGCTTCGGCAACGGCCGTTTCGATTTCGCCCTTCAGGCCGTCATCGATCTTGTCGCCATTCTCTTCCAGCTGCTTTTCAGTCGCGTGGACCAGACTGTCGAGATTGTTGCGGACTTCGGCGCTTTCACGGCGCTTCTTGTCTTCTTCGGCGAACTTTTCCGCATCCTGAACCATCTGTTCGATGTCGGATTCGTTGAGGCCACCAGATGCCTGAATGCGGATCTGCTGTTCCTTGCCCGTGCCCTTATCCTTGGCAGACACGTT
>DFBR01000078.1:13182-33816 GCA_002367375.1 Erythrobacter sp. UBA3075
GTCACCGCGTTCTGATTGTCCTCAGCGGTTGAATAGACCTGCGTCTTCTTGGTCGGGATCGTTGTGTTGCGGTCGATCATGCGGGTGAAAACACCGCCGAGCGTTTCGATACCGAGTGACAGCGGGGTCACGTCGAGCAGCAGCACATCCTTGACGTCACCCTGCAACACGCCTGCCTGAATCGCAGCACCCATGGCCACAACTTCATCAGGGTTCACGCCGGTGTGCGGCTTGGAGCCGAAGAATTTTTCAACCACTTCGCGCACGCGGGGCATACGAGTCATGCCGCCAACCAGAATGACTTCGTCGATCTGGTCCTTGGACACACCAGCATCTTCCAGTGCCTTCTTGCACGGCTCAAGCGTGCGATCGACCAGCTTGCCGACCAGCTTTTCCAAATCCGAACGGCTGATCGTTTCGACGAGGTGCAGTGGGGTGGAAGATCCACCTTCCATGCGCGCCGTGATGAACGGCAGGTTCACTTCGGTGGTCTGCGAGCTGGACAGCTCAATCTTGGCCTTCTCGGCAGCTTCCTTGAGGCGCTGCAGAGCGAGCTTGTCGGTCCGCAGGTCCATGTTTTCCTTCTTGTTGAACTGGTCGGCCAGATATTCGACGATTTCGTTGTCGAAGTCTTCGCCGCCCAGGAAGGTGTCACCATTGGTCGACTTCACCTCGAACACGCCGTCACCAATCTCGAGGACGGAGACGTCGAAAGTACCGCCGCCAAGGTCATAAACGGCGATGGTCTTCCCGTCTTCCTTATCCATGCCATAGGCGAGCGCTGCCGCTGTCGGCTCGTTGATAATGCGCTCAACTTCAAGGCCAGCGATCTGTCCGGCGTCCTTGGTCGCCTGACGCTGTGCATCGTTGAAGTATGCGGGAACGGTGATGACCGCCTTGGTTACGGTTTCGCCAAGATAGCTCTCGGCGGTTTCCTTCATCTTTTGCAGGATGAAGGCAGAAATCTGGCTGGGCGAATATTCTTCGCCGCCTGCTTCGACCCAAGCATCGCCGTTCTTGCCCTTGACGATGTCATAGGGAACGAGGCCCATGTCCTTCTTGGTGGTCGGATCGTTGAACGGGCGGCCGATAAGTCGCTTGATCGCGAACAGCGTGTTGTCCGGATTGGTGACGGCCTGACGCTTTGCGGGCTGGCCGATAAGGCGTTCACCATCCTTGGTAAAGGCGACGATCGACGGCGTCGTGCGCGCACCTTCTGAATTTTCAATAACCTTGGGCTTTCCGCCTTCCATCACGGACACGCAGCTGTTCGTGGTACCCAAGTCGATCCCGATAATCTTACTCATAATTCCCCATCTCTTTCATACGTTGGACGCTGCGCTATCGGCTTCCCGCCAATTCGGCAAAGCCACTCGGCAGCTCTAAAAAGCTGTGTTACGAAGGCGGATATAGGTGCGCTTTTGCTTGGCACAAGGGACGCCAGCGACTAGAAAATTGCCATTGTCCAAGAGGGGAAGATTATGAAGTCGATGCGTGTTTTGGGTGCCTTGGCGAGCGCCGGGTTGGTGATGAGCCTTGCAGCCTGTGCTGATGAAGCAGAAGCGCCGGTGGAAGAAGCTGCTGGCGATTGCGCGCCGGGTATCAGCGTTACAAGCGGTTGGCTGGCACTGCCTGCCGTAACTGGCAACCCTGCTGCAGTTTATTTCACTATCGCCAACGAAACCGATGCGCAGGTGTCAATCCGCACCGCCACAGTGCTGGGTGCAGAAAGTGCGATGTTGCACGAAACCGCCGAGTGGAGCGGTGAGGTCGACATGCAAGAGCTGTTTACCCAACCAGTGATGGCCGGAGAGACGCTGGAGTTCGAACCGGGCGGTAAGCATGTGATGGCGTTCGGCATGGGTGAAGGCACCGAGCCGGGCGGTGAGACGGAGGTGACGCTCACCTTCGTGGGCGGCGACAAATGCAGTTTCCCCGTCACCGCCTATCCCGCTGGCGAGGACCCGCGTGAAGCTGCCGAGGAAGAGGCTGACGAGGGTTGAGCGGCAGCGCGGCGCTTTCCTGCCCCATCGGTGGGGAGCGCCCGCTGAGCGAAAGTGAGGTCAAACTCGCTCGCTCCATTTTCGGCGATGCGATAGATTATTCCAAGGTCCTGATCCGGCGCCGCAAATGGGCCTTTTTTCAGCCCAAACAGGTCACGATGGCGCCGCGTGGGCACATCCATTTCCATCCGGGTGGCAGCGCCTATTGCGATGATTTCGCCACCGCATCGCTCCATCAGCAGGCGCACTTCATTCATGAGATGGTGCATGTCTGGCAGACCCAGACGCGCGGCGAATGGTATCTGGTGCTGAACCGGATGCCATGGGCGCGCTACGACTATGCGCTCAGACCGGGTTGGAAGTTGGATCAATATGGCATTGAGCAGCAGGCAAAGATTGTCGAGCACGCATTTTTGCTGCGCAATGGCGGTGTCGTGGCCGGTGTCGCAGACAAGAAGGCCTATGATGTTCTGGTGAATTTTCCGGGCGCAGCGAAGTGACTTTCAGCATCAGAGAATTTGCTGAGGCGGACAGCGCCGCATTTGCCAAGCTCAATCGGCGCTGGAGCTGGAATTTGCCCGTGATGAGGAAGGCCGGGAGGAGACGTTTCAGATTGGCTGGCTGACGCCGCTGATGGCGATATTCGTCATGCTTGATCTGATGTCCTTCTGGATGTTCGCATGGACGATCCGGTCACTGGTAAGCGTGACCCCTGCGATGCTACTTGGAGTCATGGGCTTTGCGAGTGCCTATTACCTTGCCGCGCGGCTGGTGTTCCCCAGCGACCCGGATCAATTTGACAAGCTGGACACGCATTACTTCCGTGTTTCGCGCACCATATTCGGAATTCTGATCGCGCTTGTGCTCGTGCAATGGGCTTACCTACTCTCAATCCCGCAAGTGAGGGAGGCAGTTTTGTCTCCGACGAGCATCGGCCTGACGGTGCTGTTCGTGGCGTTGATGGGAGCGGCGGTGGTCTTTCGCAATCGGCGAGTGCAGGCAGTCCTGTTGGTGGCGCTGAGTGTCCGCTATCTGGCGCTCTACCTTTCTTGAGCGCGGCAGGCCGAAGCATTGAGGTCCAACATCGCCCGGCGCTATTGCGGTGTATCTGTTTTTCTTCCACAACTGACCGCATCGAAAAAGGGGGATACCATGCTCAAGAAACTTCTCGCGGCTTCAGCGCTAACGCTGTGCCTTGTGGCACCTGCGCAGGCACAGGATGTCAATGCCGATCCGATTTATGAAACGGTCACATTGTCAGGCGGATTTACGCCCGACCCCTATGTCGTCAATTTGTCATCAGGCGGCACCAATGACGCGTCCAAAATCAGTCCGCAATGCGATGGATTTGTCGCCACATCTCCCGATGTGCGGCTGAATTTCCAGCCGGGTTCGCTGCCTCTGTATATCTCCGCCACTTCAGATGAGGACACGACACTCGTCATCAACGCGCCTGATGGAAACTGGTATTGCGATGATGATAGCGGGGGTGATCTGAACCCCATGGTCAGCTTCGACAACCCAATGACGGGACGTTATGAAATCTGGGTCGGGACTTATGGGGAGAGCGCGTCTTATCCGGCACAACTCAACATTTCCGAGATATCCGGTGGAGCTGTAGGCATAATGCCCACGTCGTCCATGATGCCCGATATCAATGCCGAGCCTATTTACGCGACGGTGAACCTTTCCGGCGGGTTCACGCCTGATCCCTATACCGTCAATCTGTCATCGGGCGGCACCTATGATGCGAACAATATCAGCCAGCAATGTGCCGGTTATATCGCCAATTCTCCCGATGTGCGGCTGAACTTCCAGCCAGGGTCACTTCCGTTGTATATTTCGGCAAATTCGAGCGAAGATACAACGTTGGTTGTCAACGCGCCCGACGGAAACTGGTATTGCAACGATGATGGCGGGGGCAATTTCAATCCGTTGCTTGCCTTCGATAACCCGCTTGCGGGCCGGTATGAGATCTGGGTGGGAACTTACGGGGACAGCAGTTCGTGGCCCGCACAACTCAATATATCCGAAATTGGCTCCAGCTATCAGGGGGGCGGACAGACTACGTTTCCGACCCCGATGCCGCCTCCGTCATCAGGTCCAGACATAAATGCAGAGCCAATCTATGAGACTGTGGCTCTGAGAAGCGGCTTCTCACCAGATCCCTACATCGTCCGAATGTCGTCTGGCGGCGGGAACGACGCTTCCAATCTCAGTCATGCCTGCGCCGGGTTTATCGCCAGCTCGCCGGATGTAAGGCTCAACTATGACGCCGGATCGCTGCCGCTTTATATCTCCGCCTCGTCGATGGCGGACACGACCCTTGTTATCAATGCGCCTGACGGAAATTGGTATTGCGATGACGATAGCGGCCAGGGCACGAACCCCTCGGTACGATTCCAGACGCCGCTTTCGGGACGTTACGAAATTTGGGTGGGCACGTATGGTGAGGCAGACAGCCACGCGACCGAGCTCAATATTTCAGAGCTTTACAGTCAGTAGCAGTCGTTCCGTGCAGACAAATTTGCAGAAAGGCGGGGCCATCCGGTTCCGCCTTTTTTCTGACCTGCCTTTAGGGATTGAGCAGGCTGGTTTCATTTGATACTTTTCGCATGTCCGGGCGGCCCAACCCGCGCCCGGCCACATGGTCACAAAAATGGAGCTTGAAACATACGCAATGTCGCGCGAGCGCGGCTTTCTTTCGCATTACGAAATTGACGATATCACCCTACCCTCGCAATTTGCGAGCGTAACGCAGGCTGCTGGAAATCTCTCCGGCCTCCTGTCTACAGGTCGCGTCCGGCACTGGCTTGATCAACTGCCCGACCCCGGCCTTGAGGAATGGGCCCGCGAGGCGCCCGAAGAAGAGGTTCGCACCGCGATGGTGCACTATTCCTTCCTTGTGCAAGCCTATGTCTGGGGCGAGGCAGAGCCTCCCGCGCATCTACCCGCCAATCTTGCGCGTCCAATGGTGGCCGTTGCCGATCGGCTCGGACAGGCACCACTGCTGCCCTATTCTGGCTATGTGCTCGACAATTGGGCGCGGCTCGACAAGTCGGGGCCGATCTCACTCGACAATATCTACATGTATCAAAATTTCGCGGGCGGCGAGGATGAGAACTGGTTCGTGATGATCCATGTCGCCATCGAAGCCGAGGCAGGCGTATTGCTCGACAATGCTGCCCGGCTGGTGAGCGTCGCCAGGAATGGCGACGAGGTTGAGGCAGAACGGCTGCTGATCGAAATGGACGCCGCGTGGGAGCGGATATACACCCATTTCGCGCGCATGACTGAACGCTGCGACCCCTATGTCTATTTCCACCGCGTGCGCCCCTATATTCACGGCTGGGCGAACAACCCGGCGCTTAAAGGTGGCGGACTGATTTATGACGGTGTTGAGAAGCTGGAGGGCAAGCCGCAGGCGCTGCGCGGTCAGACCGGCTCGCAGTCATCCATCGTTCCGGCAATGGATGCGCTGTTCCAGGTCGGCCACAGCGAGGATCCGCTGAGGAATTTTCTGGACGAGTTGCACCAATACCGACCTGTCGAACATCGGCGCTTTATCGAAGACCTTGCGGCGAAATCGACGCTGCGCGATTTCGTGCAAGCGGCGGATAAGCAGAGCCTGAAAGACGCGTTCAACGCCTGCGTTCAGCAGTCGGCACGTTTCCGCACGCGGCATCTTGAGTATGCGGCAAGCTATATCAACAAGCAGGCGGGCAGCATTGCGGGCAATGATCCCGATGTTGGAACCGGCGGCACGCCTTTTATGCGTTATCTGAAGAAGCACCGCGACGAAAACGCGGCGCAGCTGGTCAAGTAGAAACCGGACGGGAGCCGCCTTACCCGGCGGCTCCTGCCTAGTCCGGCTTCTTCGCCACGCCGACCATTGCAGGACGCAGCAAGCGGTCCTTGATCATGTAGCCAGCCTGCATTTCCTGAACGATGATGCCCGGTTCGGCATCTGCGGTCGGAATTTCCATCATCGCCTGATGCTGGTTTGGATCGAGCGCCATACCCATTGCGGCGATGCGGACAATGCCGTGCTGCGCGAAGGCCTTTTCCATCTCACGCTGCGTAGCTTGAATGCCTGCGACCAGCCCTTTGAACTTGGAATCTTCGCGCAAGTCCTCTGGAATGGCGTCGATAGCGCGGGCCAGATTGTCTGCCACGCTCAAGATGTCGCGGGCAAAGCCAGTCGCGGCATAATTGCGCGCATCGGAAATGTCCTTTTCCATCCGGCGACGCACATTCTGCGTGTCGGCCTTGGCATAGAGAACATCCTGCCGTGCCTGCTCAAGCTCTGCCTGCAAGGCTGCGATCTGCTCGTCGCCTTCTTCGCCCTCGCCATTATCGCTGTCGGCCAGAAATTCTTCCGGCACGCCGTCCAGCTCGTTCGCAATTTCATGGTCGACCGCGTCGTCGCGATCCTTGTTATTGTCCGTCATTTCTGCCTGTCTAACCAATTCTTTTGCCCAGGGAGCGGGCTGTGAAATCAACCATGGGCACGACACGCGCGTAATTCAACCGCGTCGGACCGATCACACCCAGCACGCCCACAACTTTGCCCTCGCGATCACGATAGGGTGATGCGATCACCGATGAGCCGGAAAGTGCGAACAATCTGTTCTCCGCACCGATAAATATCCGCGCTGATTCCGCTTCGCGCGCACGCTCCAGCAATTGCGCCACTGATTGCTTGTTTTCCAAATCGTCTAGCAAGGAGCGCACGCGTTCGATATCGTCCAGCGCGGTGTCATCAAGAAGGTTCGCCTGACCGCGCACAATCAGCACCGGACGCTCGGTCGAATCTTCGCTCCACACGGCAATGCCCGCTTCGACCAATCGCGTGGAAACCTCATCCAGCGCGCTTTTTCCGGATGCGATTTCGCCGGACATGGCACGCGCCGCCTCTGCTAGAGTGCGACCCGCCAATTGCGCGCTGATGTAATTGCCCGCCTCCTGCATTGCGCCCGGGGAAACTCCCTCGCCCAGTTCCAGCACGCGGTTCTCGATATTGCCGTCCTCTCCCACAAGAACGGCCAGCGCGCGGGTGTCGTCGAGCGGAACAAGCCGCATTTGTGCCAGCGTCCGCTCGCGCTTTGGCACCATAACCATGCCCGCTGCGCCGGATATGTCTGACAGGATCGCGCTGGTCTTTTCCAGCGCCGCCTCGATCGGCCCGGGTGCGGAAAGCTGCTGCTCGATTGCCGCGCGCTCCTCCCGCGTTGGCTCCGCCACTTGCATGATGCCATCGACAAACATGCGCAGCCCGCTCTCGGTCGGCATTCGCCCCGCACTGGTATGCGGCGCGGCTAGCAGACCAAGCTGCTCCAACTCGCTCAGCACAGAACGAATCGATGCAGGCGAGAGATTAACTGCGCCGTGCTGCGCCAGTGCTTTCGACCCCACCGGCTGCCCGCTGTTGAGATAATCCTCCACCACCAGACGAAAAATATCGCGCGCACGGTCAGTCAGTTCGGTGATCGGTGGGGATGGCATGACAGCCTTGTATCTAGTCGCTAGGGCCAGCTTCGCAAACTATTGGAGATTCTTATGCGACCTTCCGGCCGCGCGCCTGACGAAATGCGCGCCATTTCTATCGAAACCGGCTTCACCAAGCATGCCGAGGGGTCTTGCCTCATCAGCTTTGGCGATACGCGCGTGCTATGCACCGCCAGCGTGGAAGAACGCATCCCGCCGTGGCTGCGCGGCAAGGGATCGGGCTGGGTCACCGGTGAATATTCAATGCTGCCCCGTTCCACCCACACGCGCAGCAGCCGGGAAGCCGCACGCGGCAAGCAAAGCGGACGCACGCAGGAAATTCAGCGCCTGATCGGGCGGAGCCTTCGCGCAGTCGTTGATATGGAAAAGCTTGGAGAGCGGCAGATCACGCTCGACTGCGATGTGCTGCAGGCCGATGGCGGCACCCGCACAGCATCGATTTCGGGCGCATGGGTCGCGCTGCGGATTGCGGTCAATTCGCTCATCGCGAGCGGCGCTATCAAAGAGGACCCGATCACCGCCAAGATCGCGGCGATTTCTTGCGGTATCTACAAGGGCACGCCTGTACTCGACCTCGACTATCCTGAGGACAGCGATGCCGATGCCGACGCCAATTTCGTGCTGATCGAAGGCGGGCAAATTGCTGAGGTGCAGGCCACCGCTGAAGGCGCGACCTATGACGAAGAGGGCCTTCTGCGCCTTCTGCGCCTTGCCCAAATGGGTTGTGCCGACATCTTCAAGGCGCAGGAAGAGGCCTCCGCGTGATGAGGAAACTGGGCAGCGGGAAACTTGTAATTGCCTCGCATAATGCGGGCAAACTCAAGGAAATCTCTGCCCTCCTCGCGCCATATGGGCTCGATTGTATCTCGGCAGGGTCGCTCGGCCTGCCCGAGCCGCCGGAGACCGGTGAAACCTTCGTTGCCAACGCGCTGATCAAGGCGCGTGCGGCGGCGGAGGCTTCGGGCCTGCCAGCGCTGGCCGATGATAGCGGCCTATCGGTTGCCGCATTGGGGGAGCGTCCGGGTGTCTACACTGCGGACTGGGCCGAGCGGCAATGGTTCGAGGGTGCGCCGGGTCGCGACTGGTATATGGCAATGGGCAAGGTGGAAGGGCTGCTGCAAGCCAAGGGCGCCGATACACCGCGCGATGCGTGGTTTTCCTGCGTTCTCGCCCTCGCCTGGCCCGATGGTGAGCATGTCGTCTACGAAGGACGTGTGGACGGCACGCTGACATGGCCGCCACGCGGCGAAATGGGCTTTGGCTATGATCCGGTGTTCGTTCCGCAAGGCCGTGACCAAACCTTCGCCGAGATCGCGCCGGAGGAAAAGCACAAGGTCAGCCACCGCGCCGATGCCTTTGCCAAGCTGGTCGCGGACCAGTTCGCGAGCTAGCGCTTAATATACCGGCCTGTCGTAGGTGTTCCCGGCAGGCCAGTAACGGCAGACGAGAAAGTCATCCCTGTCACCGCGCGCCACTGCACATCCGACTTCGCGCGTGTCGCGCCACACTACCTGCGTATAATGGCCAACATCGGCCCAGCGGCCAGTGGTCGAAACGTTGGGGAAAGTGTCGTGCCGGAAATAGCGCTGCTCATCCACAAAAGCACCGATCATCACGTCTGCGCCGTAGTATCCGGCAGCGCCCATCCAGAGGTTTTCTCCGGCATTGGCACGTTGCTGCCGTGTGGAATGGCGCATCCGTCCTTCGCTAGCGAGTTGATCGGCCCAGCCCTGTGCCTGGCGGGCAAGGCGCTGGCTCCATTCGAGGCGCGGAACGCCAACATCGTCGCGCGCATCATTGTGTTCTACAAGCAGCTCCTGCGCGAAAGAATTGACGCCTTGGTTGCTCGCCGAGAGCGGCGTTGCGGTGATACCAAGCGTGGCGATAGCCGCGAGCGCGGCGGTGAGAATACGACCCTTTTCCATCCGTACATCTTGACTTGGACCCGTTAACGGAGCCTGAAACACAATATGGCGCGCGCCCTATATATTCACTGGCCCTTTTGTCTTGCGAAGTGCCCTTATTGCGATTTCAATTCGCATGTCCGGGACAGCGTGGATGCAGAATTGTGGCAGCGCGCCCTGTTGGCGGATTTGCGGCATGAGGCGGGGTTGGCTGGTGGGGAAGCACTGGAATCGGTGTTTTTTGGTGGAGGGACGCCTTCCTTGATGCCGCCAGGCCTTGTGAATAGCTTGCTGCAAGAGGCTGAAAAACTGTGGGGATTTTCTCCCGGTATAGAGATCACGTTGGAAGCAAACCCTTCATCTGTCGAGGCGTCCAAATTCGCCGATCTGGTAAGCGCCGGGGTCAACCGCGTGTCGCTTGGGCTGCAATCACTCGATGACAAGGCGTTGCAATTTCTTGGTCGGCTTCACGGAGTTGAAGAGGGTCTAAAGGCACTTGAGACAGCCCAAGCCGTGTTCAACCGGGTCAGTTTCGACCTGATCTATGCCCTTCCCGGACAGTCTGCGCAGCATTGGCGCGAACAGCTCCAACGCGCGCTGAGCTTCGGCACCGAGCACCTCTCGCTTTACCAATTGACCATCGAGCCGGGCACGCGGTTTGAATCGATGGTCCGCCGCGAGGAATTCACGCCATTGGACGATGATGAGGCGGCAGACCTGTTCAATGTGACCCGCGAACTCACATCCGCCGCTGGCCTGCCCGCTTATGAAATCAGCAACCATGCCCGCCCCGGCGAGGAAAGCCGCCATAATCTGACATATTGGCGATATGACGATTACGCCGGGATTGGGCCAGGAGCTCATGGGCGTCGCAACGGCTTTGCGACGACGCGTCACAAGAAGCCCGAAAACTGGCTGGCGGCGGTGGATCGCAACGGCAACGGGCTTCAGGAAGAACGCGCTCTTGGCGTCAGTGAACAGGCCGCCGAGGCATTGCTGATGGGGCTGCGGCTTGCAGAGGGCATCGACCTCGCCCGCTCCTCCGCTCGCTTTGCCATGCCGGAAGCAGCGTTGCTCGATCTGAACCAAGTGGAGCGCCATGCCCAGCTTGGATTGGTTTGGCGCGATGGCTCTCGCGTCGGTGTAACCGAGGCGGGAATGCCGCTTCTCGATGCCCTTCTGGCATTGCTTGTGGCAGATGATCTGGTGGCCGTGTGAGCGAATCCGGTGACATCCTCCAGCAATGGCATGACCATTTGGCGATTGCCCGCCGGCGCTCTGTGCACACCGTGCGCGCCTATGTCGCAACTGCTGAACGGCTGCTCGAATACCGAAAGCTTGCCGATTGGCCGCAAGTCGCTGCGCTGACAACGCGCGATCTGCGCGGACATCTGGCGGAGCGGCGGGCGGAAGGCATCGGCAATGTATCTGCCGCGCGCGAGCTTTCCGCACTCAAGAGTTTTGTCGCCTATGCTCTGGAGCAAGTCGGTGCCGAACCGGGCACTGCGCCGCGCATGAGGGGGCCACGTATCAAGAAGGGGCTTCCTCGACCGATCACGCCTGATGAAGCGGTCAATATGGTTGAAACCGTTGCTGAAAGCGCGAGCGAGGACTGGACAGGTCTACGCGATGCTTCCGTGCTGTTGCTGATGTATGGCGCTGGCCTGCGCATTGCAGAGGCGCTCTCCCTCAAGGCCCGCGACCTGCCATTGGGTGAAACTCTGGTGGTGACCGGCAAGGGTAACAAGCAGCGCGTCGTACCGCTCTTGCCTGTCGTGCGCGAGGCAGTGGCGAAATATGCCGATGCTTGCCCATTGCCACTCAAGAGCGAGGAGGCGCTATTTCGCGGTGTGAAAGGTGGGCCGCTGAGTCAGGGCATGGTGCAAAAGGCGATGGCGCGGGCGCGGCGCGCTCTTGGTCTGCCTGATACCGCAACACCTCATGCGCTGCGGCATTCCTTTGCCACGCATTTGCTCGGATCGGGTGTGGATTTGCGCAGCCTGCAGGAATTGCTCGGCCATGCGAGTCTCGGCTCGACGCAGATCTACACACAGGTCGATGCTGCCAAGATGCTCGAAGCCTATCGCTCCGCCCATCCGCGTGAGGATAGCTAGTCCTGTTCCCGCTTTGCGCGTGGCACAAAGGTGAAAACGCGCCAGAGATAGGCCGCAATCGTCAGCACAACCAAGCCGATGATGATCCAGCCAATGATTTCCTGCGAATCAGTGAGATAATGGCCAAGAAACTCGCCGCCCTTGATCAAGGCCCCATTCCAGATCAGCGATCCTACGAAGGTAAATCCGAGGAATTTCAGCTTCGGCATATGTGCCAATCCCGCCGGTAGCGAGATGATTGTGCGCAAGAACGGGCTGAATCGCAGGAAAAAGACCACCCAGTGGCCGCGCTCCGCGAAGAACACCTGTGCTTTGGCGATGTGCTCCCAATCAACCGTCAGCCAGCGGCCCCAACGATCAACGAAAGGTTCAAGCCGCTTGTAACCCCAGGCATCGCCAATCCAGTACCACGCATAATTTCCTACGGTCGTGCCCGCCGTGCCGATGAGCAGCAACGGCCAGAAATCCATCACGCCGCGCTCAACCAGAAGCCCGCCGACGCCCATGATGACTTCACTGGGAACCGGAGGGATGACGTTTTCAAGCACCATCAGCAGGAAAATGCCGACATATCCGCCCTGCTCGATCAGATCGACGATTAGCGTATCCATGGCAGACCAACGCGCAAAGGCGCTTAGCTTTCCCCCGATCCTGCCACCATTGCGGTGTGACGTTGTTCCAGCGCGTCCCAGATCATGCCTGCGGTGTCGGTGCCCTGAAAAGCATCAATCGCCACTATCCCGGTAGGAGAGGTGACGTTGATTTCGGTCAGCCATTCGCCGCCGATCACGTCGATACCGACAAAGGTTAGCCCGCGCCGCTTCAAGTCTGGACCCATTGCGTCGCAGATTTCCCGCTCGCGCGCTGTCAGTTGCGTCGCCTCTGCGCTGCCACCTTGGGCGAGGTTGGAACGGAACTCACCCTTCTCCGGCATGCGATTGATCGCGCCCGCCACTTCGCCATCGACCAGCACAATGCGCTTGTCGCCTTGCGCTACGCTGGGAAGGAAGGGCTGCACCATATGCGCCTCAGGCCAGGTCTGGTTGAAGACTTCGAACAGGGCAGAGATATTGGTGCCGTCAGCATCGATCTTGAAGATCGCTTTTCCGCCATTGCCGTGCAGCGGTTTGACCACCACCGCGCCGTGTTCTTTCTGGAATTCACGCACGTCGTCCAGCACGCGCGTGATGAGCGTGGGCGGCATGTAGTGCGCGTAATCAAGGACATACATCTTCTCGGGCGCGTTCACGACTTCGCGCGGATCATTGCTCACCAGCGTCTTGCCTTTCAACCTGTCGAGCAGCAGTGCCGAGCTTATGTAACCTAGGTGAAACGGCGGGTCCTGCCGCATCAGGATTACGTCAATGTCTTCCGCGAGATCGATCTTTGCGAGAGCCCCGGCGTCGAAATGATTGCCCTCGACGCGCTGCACAGTGACCGGCTTGGCCCATGCTGTGACCTTGCCGTCCTGCCATCCCAGCGTCTCGACGTCATACTGCCACAGCGAGTGCCCCCGCTCCTGCGCGGCCAGCATCAGCGCGAAGCTGGAGTCCCCGGCGATATTGATGCTTTCCAGCGGGTCCATCTGAACGGCGATCCGAAGATTCATGCAAATTCCTTATGGCATCCAAGCGTTTTCGATGTGGCGCGGCGGTGTGCCGGGCGCAAGCAGGATTACGTCAACGCGCAAATCCTCGCCATTCCCGGCATATTCATGGGCGACCGCTTCAGCAGCGGCGGCAACGCGGCGCAGGCGGTATTCGTCAATCGCGTGATCGAGGTCGGCGGCTTTCGCACGCCATTTGACTTCGACGAAGGCGATCAGTCCTTCGCGGCGAGCGATCAGATCGATTTCACCTGATTTCACTTTTACGCGCCGGGCAAGGATGTCCCACCCCTGCGCTTCCAGCCATGTGGCGGCCTCGTCTTCAGCCTTGCGACCGCGCGCTTCTGCGGCTTGACGTTTCATTCGCCTTTCAGCTCCATTGCGCGGGCATAGAGCGCCTTGCGGTCCAGACCCGTGGCCTTGGCGACCTGCGCCACAGCCTTGGACGCCTTTTCGGTTGCGAGAAGTTCGCGCAGCATTGCATCGGCATCGTCGGCGCTGGTTTCCACTTCGGGCGGCGGACCCACGAGCAGAACGATCTCCCCTTTGGGCGGATGCGCGGTGTAATGCGCGATCAGCTCTTGCGCGGTGCCGGTGCGGCATTCCTCGTAAAATTTCGTCAATTCGCGAGCCACCGCAATTTCGCGGCCGGGCAGAATTTCGTCGATCACAGCAAGGCTTTTGGTCAATCGCGGCGCGGTGTCGAAGAAGATCAGTGTCGCGCGGACATCGGCCAATTCGGCCAGAATATCGCGCCGTGCCTTGTCCTTGTTGGGCAGGAAACCGGCAAACATGAACCGATCATTGGGCAAGCCGGACAGCGCGAGCGCCGTCAGCGGAGCATTTGCACCGGGCAGCGCGGTCACGGGAATTCCGGCCGCTTTTGCGTCCTTTACCAGCCGATAACCCGGATCGGAGACCAGCGGCATTCCCGCATCGCTGACCAGCGCCACTGCGCGCTCCCGCATCGATTCCACCAACCGCGCACGGTCATTTGGGGCAGAGTGATCGTCATAGCGCCACAGCGGCTTGGAGATACCCAAATGGCGGATCAGTTTTTGCGTCACCCGCGTATCTTCGCAGGCGATACCGTCACACCGCGACAGCACATCGCTTGCCCGAACGGTGATGTCGCCGAGATTGCCAATCGGCGTCGCAACTATATAGAGGCCGGGAGCAAGAGGGGCGCCGTCATGGGTCACGCGCGCCTCCTTGGACGAAACATAGCGGAGACGGCAAGCATGTTCGGTAATTTGAAGCGCATTCTTGTGGTGGGCATGGGCAGCATTGCGCTGGCTGGCTGCGCAGTCATTCCTGATGGCGGGATGGCGGACCGCGCCCCGCCTGTTGCAGATGCGCCCGTTGCCGGCCCTACTGCTGATGTTCTGCCAACCGATACGCAGCGCCACCGCGTTGCTTTGCTGGTGCCGCTTTCGGGCGCAAATGCCGAGGTCGGCCAGTCGATCGCCAATGCGACCACAATGGCGCTGCTTGATACCGGCGCAGAAAACCTGCGCATCACGACCTATGACACGGCGGGCGGCGCGGGAGCTGCGGCAAGCCGCGCGATCAATGATGGCAATCGCCTGATCCTCGGCCCGCTGCGGCGTGACAATGTGGGCGATGTGCTGGCACAAGCGCGTGTTGCAGATGTTCCACTTCTGACCTTCTCCAACGACACGACAATTGCTCGCAATGATGTCTTTGTGATGGGCCATATTCCTGAGCAATCAGTCGAGCGGACGGTTGAATTTGCGGTTTCACAGGGCGCGCGCAATTTCGCGGCCCTTGCTCCGCGTGGTGATTATGGGAACCGAGCGCTTGCGGCACTCGATCGCGCTGTGGCGCAGCATGGCGGCACTGTGGTTGCGTTGGAGCGCTATGACCGGGGCAATACATCAGTTCTCAGCGCGGCGGACCGGCTGGCGCAGGCAGGTGGATACGACACTGTCCTGATCGCCGATTCCCCTCGCCTTGCCATGATGGGCGCATCGCGGTTGAAAGAGGCTGGAGACGCCCTGCCCTCCATCATCGGCACCGAATTGTGGAGCCGTGAAAGCAGCCTCACACGTGACGATACGATGCGCGGTGCGTGGTTCTCTGCCGTGGCAGATGCGCGTTACCGTCAGTTTGCGGACAGCTATTCCTCGCGCTTTGGCAACCAGCCCTTCCGCATTGCAACACTGGGTTATGACGCGGTTCTGCTGACGCTCCGCCTGACCCGCGATTGGCAGCCCGGACGCGACCTCCCCGATGGCTTGCTGACGACTGATGGCGGTTTCCTCGGCCTCGATGGTCCGATCCGTTTTGGCGACAACGGCCTTGGCGAACGTGCTTTCGAAGTGCGGCAGGTGGGCAATGGCACCTTCACCGTAGTCGATCCCGCTCCCTCCGGCTTCTAGGTCGGATAACCGCGATAGCTTGCTTGTGATCGGGGATTCCTCCGGCCTATAGCCAGTTGTATGAGCGACGACCTGTTTGAAAAGCTTCCGTCCGGCGGCGGCGACTATGACTCCTCCTCCATCGAAGTGTTGGAAGGGCTTGAGCCTGTCCGCCGTCGCCCCGGCATGTATATCGGTGGCACCGATGATCGCGCGCTGCATCACCTCGCTGCCGAAGTGCTCGACAATGCGATGGACGAGGCGGTGGCGGGCCATGCTAACCGGATCGAGATGCAACTCGATGAAGGCAACCGGCTGACCATTACCGATAACGGCCGCGGCATTCCGGTAGATGAGCATCCCAAATTTCCGGGCAAGTCCACACTCGAAGTAATCCTCACCACGCTGCATTCGGGCGGAAAGTTTTCGGGCAAGGCCTACGCCACCAGCGGCGGCCTGCACGGCGTCGGCGTCTCGGTGGTCAATGCTCTGTCCAGCGATACGCGGGTGGAAGTTGCCCGCAACAAGGAAGTGTTCGCGCAGGAGTTTTCCAAGGGACTTGCGAAGGGCGCCATCACCAAAGTCGGCGATACGCCCAACCGGCGCGGCACCAGCGTCACCTTTGTACCCGACACGGAGATTTTCGGTGACCGCAAGTTCAAGCCTGCGCGGTTGTTCAAGCTCGCTCGCTCCAAGGCATATTTGTTCGCTGGCGTCGAAATCCGCTGGAAATGCGCGCCTTCACTAGCTTCAGAAGATGTGCCGGAAGAGGCTGTTTTCCAATTCCCCGGCGGCCTTGCCGATCATCTTATGGAACAAGTCGGGACCCGCGAATGCGTCACGGCTGAATTCTTCACCGGCAAGCAGGATTTCCCCGAAGACCACGGGCGAGTGGAATGGGCCGTTGCATGGCCGCTGTGGTCCGACGGATCGACCAGCTGGTATTGCAACACTGTGCCCACGCCCGATGGCGGCACGCATGAAGCGGGCCTTCGTGCTGCGCTGACAAAGGGCCTGCGCGCCTTTGGCGAGTTGACCGGCACCAAGAAGGCGAAGGACCTAACCGCTGATGATGTGATGACCGGCGCGGAGATCATGCTCAGCGTGTTCATCCGCGATCCGCAATTCCAGAGCCAGACGAAGGACCGCCTCACCAGCCCCGAGGCCGCGCGGCTCGTCGAAAACGCCGTGCGCGATCATTTCGACCATTTCCTCGCCGACAATATGGAGCGCGGCAAGGCGCTGCTCGGCAGCGTGATGGAGCGCATGGACGAACGGCTGAAGCGCAAGCAGGAACGCGAGATCAAGCGCAAGACGGCCACCAATGCGAAGAAGCTGCGCCTGCCCGGTAAGCTGACCGATTGCAGCGGCGAAACCGATGCCGAAACTGAGATATTCATCGTCGAAGGCGATTCTGCAGGCGGTTCTGCCAAACAGGCGCGCAACCGCAAGACGCAGGCGATCCTGCCCATTCGCGGCAAGATCCTGAACGTCGCCAGCGCCTCTGCCGACAAAATCCGCGCCAATAGCGAAATTGCTGATCTGGGCCTGGCGCTGGGCTGCGGTACGCGCAAGGATTGCGATGCGGAAAACCTGCGCTACGACCGCGTGGTCATCATGACGGATGCCGATGTCGACGGAGCGCATATCGCAACGCTGCTGATGACGTTCTTCTTTCAGGAAATGCCCGATCTTGTGCGCGGCGGGCATCTTTATCTGGCGCAGCCGCCGCTCTATCGCCTGACCGCAGGGAAAGAGAGCCTCTATGCTCGCGACGATGAACATCGCGCCGAGATTGAAGCGGGTCCGTTCAAGGGCAAGAAGGTCGAAGTCAGCCGCTTCAAAGGCCTCGGCGAAATGAATCCGCAGCAATTGCGCGAAACGACGATGGACCCAGCCACGCGCAATCTGATCCGCATCACTCTGCCCGAGCTGCACGAACAGCGTTTCGCGGTCAAGGAACTGGTAGACCAGCTGATGGGCCGCAACCCGGAACACCGCTTCAACTTCATCCAGAACCGCGCGGGCGAGATTGATCGCGAGATGATCGACGCGTGATTGAACAGCCAGTGCAACCAGTCGGCCCTCGCAGTCGATAAGCTAACCCTGCGTCAAAGTTTTATTAACCGAGATTTCCTATACACTCGAAACTGCTCACGAGGGGGATGTCGCATGGCTACGCGGCCAATTTCGGATGAATTTGACAATGAAGAGCGCCGGCCCACGGGTCTCGCGCAGCTCGCCGATCCGGGGCGTGCTTTGGTTTCACCATTGGTCGATGCGTTGCTCTTGTGGGGCGCTCCGATGGTGGTGCTTGCCTGCCTCACGCTGTGGCTTAAGGGTACAGAGCTGGCCTTTGGCGCCGCCTCCTCAGAGGTTGCCGTCTACGCCTTCTTTTTCGCCACCATAATTACTTATGGGCACCTCGTTGCGGTGGTGCCACGGGCTTACATGAATCCCGACGTGTTCAGCGCCAATCGCTTTCGACTGACAGTGGTGCCCGTCGTGCTGATCGCGGCACTTCTGATTTCACCCACGGTCTTCATTATTGCCGGGATCGTCGCCTTTTTCTGGGACGTGCATCACAGCGCGATGCAGACATTCGGGATTGCGCGGATCTATGATTTCAAAGCGGGCAATGGGCCGCATTGGGTGCGGCGGACCGATCTTCTGCTCAATTGGCTGCTCTATGTCGGGCCGATCTTTGTCGGTGCGTCATTCGTCCTGCATGCTGGCGAGCTGGGACGTTTTTCTGAAACCCCGCTGTCCTTCCTCGCCACCGCGCCCGGCTACCTCGAATCAGGTCATGGTCCGCTTCGCTATTTTGCGTTCGCCGTGTGGGGCGTGGGGATTGCCTGGGCAGCCATCAATTACGGTCGGGCGATGGCGCAGGGGTACAATCCGCCTGCGCACAAGATCGGCCTGATTGCTGGGACCGGTGCCGTAACATTCCTTGCCTGGGGTTATCTCCCACCGCTGATCGCCTTTGCCACGATCAACATTCATCACGCTTTGCAATATTACGTGATCGTGTGGATGCAGGAGGGCAAACGCATGACGGCGATGTCGCGCCTTGGCTCACGCGGAGCTTTTGCCCTGTTCGTGCTGTTCACTGCGGTAGTGGCCTTGGGGTATGACATGGCGACGAAGCTGGACTCGCGCTTTTGGCTGGTCCCCTTCCTCGCCTGTTCTTTGCTGCACTTCTGGTATGACGGGTTCGTCTGGTCTGTGCGCAAGAAGTCCGTGTGATGGACTCGGCCACCTCTCGAAGCCGCCATTGACGTAAAGCCTTCTCTACCTGCATGTTCTTCCGGCACCAGACCGGAGATGTCCCGCATGTATCGCATTCTGCTCGCCCTGCCCGCCGTCATGCTCACGCCTGTTGCCGCGATTGCGCTTGCTCGCTGATGTGCGCCTCGTTCGCGGCGGACTGGCGTAGCGCTGGAAGCTAGCGTAGTATCGGGCACTTGGCAGGTTGGTGGGGGGACATCATGGTGGAAGGTGCAAATCGGAACGCGCGCAAGCGTCTGGAGCCGGGCACCGTCCTCAACAACAATTACCGCATCCTTGAACAGATTGGCGAGGGCGGCATGGGGTCCGTCTATCGCGCGGCCAATATCTTCATGGAGGAAGACCATGTTGCGGTGAAAGTGATCCGCGCTGAACAGGCCGATGACGATGTCTTCCGGCAGATGTTCGGCAAGGAAGTAAAGGCCATGCTGCGGCTGAACAATCCGCGCCTCGTTGCCTATCGCACCTTTGCCCATGACCCGGAGCTGGACCTCAGCTTCATCGTGACCGAATTTATCGACGGACCTGCTCTCAAATCTCTGATCGGCAAGCGGCAGTTTACGCCGCAGGAACTGCTGTCTCTGATGAGCGAGCTGGCGATTGGCCTGCGTGCGGCACACAAGGCGGGGATCGTTCATCGCGACATGGCGCCCGACAATGTCCTGTTGGAAGATGGCGACTTCAACCGGCCCAAAATCATCGATTTCGGGATCGTGAAAGACACTGCTGGGGATGGCACCACAATCATCGGGACAGGATTCGCAGGGAAATACAATTTCGTCGCGCCCGAACAATTGGGTGAGCCTGATTATGCCATCGGCCCATGGACCGACATTTACAGCCTGGCGCTGGTCATCCTCGGTCTGGCAAATGGCAAAACCATCGACATGGGCAATACGCCGGGCGCAGCCATCCGCACGCGGCGCGATGTGCCCGACCTTACGCCAATCGCCGAACCCATGCGCCCGCTGCTTGCTGCGATGCTCGCCAATCACCCCGATGATCGCATCCGGTCTGCGGAAGAGGTGCTTGATCGTGTCGGACCAATTTTCGCGGAACTGGACCTTTGGGAAGCGCAGGCGGAGGACCTTGACCCGACCGTGATCGCGCCCAGTGCGGGCGGTGCTGCCGTGCCGCTGATGGGTGAAAACCTCAGTGCATCCGCGCCGGAGGATGAGGAGGTGACGCAAGTCGTCACCGAAACTTCTCAGCTTGAGGCGGGCGCTGCCGAGGATGTCGGCGTCCAGCAGCATGAGCCGTATGAAGAGCAGTATGGCGAATATGACGAAGAACCATCGGGCGGGTCCGGCAAACTCGCATGGATTGCCCTGGGCCTGATCGCAGCGGCTGCGCTGGCCGCCTTCGGTGGGATGATGGCGGGCGAATTCGCGGGATTGTCTCGCGGAGAGGTCAAGGCGATCAATGGCGAGGAAAGGCCGACGCCCAGTGCCTCTACAACCGACCCTGAACCCACTCCGACGGAAACTGAGCCTACACCTGCCCCAACCCCGACCGGACCGCCGGAGGTCAACATCGCAACCTCACTTGCACCCGACAGCGGTGTTCGCCCGATCGGCATGAGCGAGTGGCTGCGCCAGGATGACCTTCCGCGCGAGTTGTTTCGCGGCGAGAGCGTGCGCGGAATAATCGCCGCCTATCTGACGGTCATGCCTGATGGCTCAGTGACACGCTGCACAATTGGCCGCAGCAGTGAGGTCGAGCCGGAGCGTTTCTTACGTCCCGCCGCCGTTGGTGTGTGCCGCGCGCTGCGCGAACGCGCCCGGTTTGAACCCTATACAGTAGAGCCAAGTCCCAGCCCCAGCCCCA
>DFBR01000071.1 GCA_002367375.1 Erythrobacter sp. UBA3075
TCAGTTGGCTCACCATGGCCGGGCAGGCGCTCGTCCAGCATATCGTAATATGTCTCGGGAGGGGCGGTCATAAAGGGCACGCCAAAGCCTTTCAGCCTGTCCCATGCCGCCACAAGATCATCACAGATCAGGGCGATATGCTGGATTCCTTCACCGTTGAATTCGCGCAGGAATTCTTCGATCTGACCCTTGCCGCCTTCGCCCTCTTCATTGAGTGGGATACGGATTTTGCCATCCGGTGCGGTCAGCGCCTGAGAGGTCAGGCCGGTATATTCGCCCTTGATGTCGAAGAAACGGATTTCGCGGAAGTTGAACAGCGTTTCGTAGTAATCTGCCCAATACGCCATGCGACCAGTGTAGACGTTGTGCGTCAGGTGATCGATCACGTTGAAGCCCGCGCCTTCGGGCCATGGGTTCACATCCTTGAGATATTCGAAGTCGATATCGTAGATGGAAAGGTCTGACCCGCCTTCATTGGCGTAGCGATCGATCAGATAGATGATAGCACCACCGATGCCGCGGATCGCTGGAATCCGAAGCTCCATCAGGCCGGTTTCGACGTTCACCGGCTCTGCCCCGCGAGCCAGCAATTCGTCATAGGCCTTTGCCGCATCCTTGACGCGAAATGCCATGCCGCAGGCGGAGGGACCGTGTTCGCGGGCAAAGAACCATGCGGCGCTGCGCGGTTCGTAATTGATGATCAGATTGATCTGACCTTGCCGCCACAGCTGCACGTCTTTTGAGCGGTGATTGGCGACATGTTGGAAGCCCATGGTTTCAAACACAGGTTCTATCTGGCCCTTTTCAGGCGCACAGAATTCGACAAATTCAAAGCCATCAAGGCCGATCGGGTTTTCGAAGAGGTCAGTCATGGTTTCATATGTAACTTGTTGCGCAGATTCGGGCAAGCATTGGATTGATCGGACAGCCCGTCGTGGGGTTCCGTCTCAAGATGCTTGAAAGAAGCTGCCAGCTATGATTCAAGGCCATCGATGAACGATCTGCGAAACAAGCGAGAAGTGGTGCGTGAAAGGGTTGGCAATGCCCTCGCACTGCTGCTGTTGATCCTGATCGGGATGCTGGCATTCATGGGGCCGTCGGGTCTGCTGGCATGGGGCGACAACGCCGCCAAGTTGGATGCCCATGAAGAGCGTATCGCTGCGCTTGAAGAAGAACGTGCGGTCCTTGCCAACCGGGTCGACCTACTCGATCCCGAGAATGTCGATCCCGACTTGTCATCCGAATTGGTGCGCCGTGATCTGGGCGTTGCACATCAAGATGAAGTGGTTGTTGATCTGGGTGACCAGCCCTGATTTCCCGTACGTACGACTCACTATTCTGGTGGGTCAGCGTGACGAAACGAACCAGCTTGGCGAAATTCGTATGCACGGCGTTGCCAGCGAAACTATTCCCCGCCTATAGGCACTAGGCATCAGATCGCTCCGGAATAAATCCGGGCTCCAAGAGGGGAAACGCATTGGCCAAGGCCTCTAAGACCAGTACCACCAAAGGCAAGGCCGCACCGGCGAGGGCAAAGGCCAAACCTGCCGTATCGAACGAAGATCCCAATTTCGCGCTGCGCAGCCTGCAAGATGCTCTGGACAAGAAAAAGCGCTACACCGCTTCTGAAGAACAATTGCTTCATTTCTATAAGCAGATGTTGCTCATACGCCGGTTCGAGGAAAAGGCAGGCCAGCTATATGGCCTCGGTCTGATCGGTGGCTTTTGCCATCTTTACATCGGTCAGGAAGCGGTTGCGATCGGCCTGCAATCTGCACTCGACAGTGATGTCGACAGCGTGATCACCGGCTACCGCGATCATGGTCACATGCTTGCCTATGGCATCGACCCGAACGTCATCATGGCAGAACTGACCGGCCGCGCTGCCGGTATTTCGCAGGGCAAGGGCGGCTCCATGCACATGTTCAGCACCGAACATAAGTTTTATGGCGGTCATGGCATTGTCGGGGCGCAGGTCTCGCTCGGTGGCGGCCTAGCTTTTGCGCATCAGTACAATGAAGACGGCGGACTGTGCCTCGCCTATTTCGGTGATGGCGCGGCGAATCAGGGCCAGGTCTATGAAACGATGAACATGGCAGCCTTGTGGAAACTGCCCATCGTGTTCGTGGTCGAAAACAACCAATACGCCATGGGCACTGCGGTAAGCCGCTCCTCGGCTGAAACCGAATTCTATCGCCGCGGCACGGCCTTCCGCATTCCCGGTATGAAAGTAAACGGCATGGACGTGCTCGAAGTGCGCCAGGCTGCGGAAATCGCGTTTAAATATGTGCGTGAGGGCAATGGTCCGGTGCTGATGGAGTGCAACACCTACCGCTATCGCGGGCACTCCATGTCCGATCCGGCCAAATACCGTACGCGTGAAGAAGTGCAGGGCCAGAGAGAAAAGAACGACCCGATCGAGCGGCTGAAGAAGGAGCTGGGTAGCGCGGGCTATGACGAGGACAAGCTGAAGGAAATCGACAAGGGCATTCGCGCCACCGTGGCCGATGCCGCCGATTTCGCCGAAAGCAGCCCTGAGCCGGAGCCGGGCGAACTCTACACCGATGTGCTGGTGGAGGAGTATTGATGACCAACCCTCCCCGGTCCGTTTACGTCCTGATTGGTCACACGTCCCCGCTAGCAAGGCGCGGTGCGCAGGGCATGCTGCGTTGCATGTCAAAGCACCGTAACGCTGTCCAGCGGGGACGTGTGACCAACCGCTCTGCGGCGGGTCAATTTTCGCCCACTGCTTCGTCATTCGTCAGTCACAAGGATGCCGCCTTGCTTCCTCCTCACTCCTATCAGCAGACGAAAACTGGATCCGTCAGGATGCAATCGGACCGGGGAGGGTTGGTCTAATGGCGATTGAACTCAAGATGCCCGCCCTCTCCCCCACCATGGAAGAAGGCACACTGGCCAAGTGGCTGGTGAAGGAAGGCGACACGGTTGCTGCCGGAGACGTGTTGGCCGAGATCGAAACTGACAAGGCTACGATGGAGTTTGAATCCATCGATGAAGGCACAGTCGGCAAGATCTTGGTCGAAGAAGGCGCAGAAGAAGTGAAAGTCGGCACCGTCATCGCCATTCTGGCGGGCGAGGGTGAGGATGTTTCTGCTGTGTCGGCTCCTGCTGCGGCTGAGGAAGCTGCCCCGCCAGCGCAGGCGCCCGCTCCTGAAGCGACGCAGAATGCCGCCGCCCCTGCCGCGAAGGAACGCGCTGACGATCCTGAAATCCCCGCAGGCACCAACATGGTCAAGCTCACCCTGCGCGAAGCTTTGCGCGATGGCATGGCCGAAGAAATGCGCCGCGATGAGCGTGTGTTCGTGATGGGCGAGGAAGTCGCCGAGTATCAGGGCGCGTATAAGGTGACGCAGGGCCTGCTCGATGAATTCGGTCCCAAGCGCGTGATCGATACGCCGATCACCGAATATGGCTTTGCCGGGATCGGTACTGGCGCGGCGATGGGCGGCTTGCGCCCGATTGTGGAGTTCATGACGTTCAATTTCGCCATGCAGGCGATTGACCACATCATCAATTCGGCAGCCAAGACCAATTACATGTCCGGCGGCCAGATGCGTTGTCCGATCGTGTTCCGTGGTCCTAATGGTGCGGCGAGCCGGGTTGGCGCGCAGCACAGCCAGAATTACGGGCCCTGGTATGCCAGTGTGCCGGGCCTGATTGTGATCGCGCCCTATGATGCGCAGGATGCCAAGGGCCTGTTGAAAGCCGCGATCCGTACCGAAGACCCGGTGGTCTTCTTGGAAAACGAGCTGATCTACGGCACCAGTTTCGAAGTCGCGCAACTGGATGACCACGTCCTGCCCATCGGCAAGGCGCGCATCATGCGCGAAGGGTCTGACGTCACCATTGTCTCCTACTCGATCGCCGTTGGCATTGCGCTTGAAGCAGCCGACGAGTTGGCGGGGCAGGGCATTGATGCCGAAGTGCTTGATTTGCGCACACTGCGCCCGCTCGACCGTGAGGCGGTCCTGACTTCGCTTGCCAAGACCAATCGGGTTGTCATCGCGGAAGAAGGCTGGCCGACTTGCTCAATCGCGTCCGAAGTGATCGCGATCTGCATGGAAGAGGGCTTCGACCATCTTGACGCTCCAGTGCTGCGGGTTTGCAATGAAGACGTGCCGCTGCCGTACGCTGCGAACCTCGAAAAGCTGGCGCTGATCGACAAGGAGCGTGTCGTCGCGGCCTGCCGCAAGGTTTGTTACGCCGACTGATCAGTTGATCGTCGGACAAAAAAAGGGCGGGCGCGGCACTATGCCACGCCCGCCCTTTTTTGATCTTTTCAACGGGCTGGTGACTTACTGAAGCAGGAACACCGGACGTTCGAAATCGAGCGTCGGGCCATCGATGTCAATGAACTCCAGCACGCTGGTGATCCGGTATGAGACGGAAATCGAGAGCTCTTTCGCGCCGACAACGCGCTGGGTTGACGCATCAGAGATGGTCACGCCAAGACGGTCAGGATCGAGCAAATACGGCGCGCCTTGCGCATGGTTGCGCGTCCAGCTGCGTATTTGCGAGTTCGAAACCTCGTTCCCGGTCTGGTATTGCACCATAGAATAGCGTGCGACGTCGGCCGACAGACTGCGCATCGCGTTGTAGCTTTGCAGACCCAAGCCGACCTGAAGCACACCAAGCATCATCACAATGAATGCTGGCCCTATCAATGCGAATTCAATCGCGGCAGCGCCCTTGCTGTCGCTCCGCAGGCGTTTGATGAAATTGGTCATAATCATCCGATCTGCACCGTGCGGCTGATGTTGTAATCAAAACCGGAGGTGACACCGAATTTGGTCCAGATAGGAGCATAGGTGTCGCGCAGGTCGACTTTGATGAACTTGTATTCGGTGCCGCCGCCGCAACTGTCAGCGGTGGTCACGTAATCCAGCGCAGTCCCGCAGCGATAGATTTCCGTAATCGTAACCTGTTCGTTTGTCAGGCCGGTCGATGTGACGAGGATATCGCGAACAACAGTGCGCGCTTCGATAGTTTCGGGAACTGTCGCGCGGACCACGGCGGCCGCTTCAGCAGCGGCGGTCTGCAATTCGGTCTGCCGCGCCACCATCGAGCTGACTTCGAAGCCGCCGAGGGCAAGAACGAGCAGGATCGGCGCCACAAAGGCGGTTTCAATGGCCATCGATCCGTCTTCATTGCAACGAATTCGTGCGTAGCGGGCGAGCAGGCGCATCATGCGACCAGCCTCACCTTCGCAGCCGTGCTTGCCACAACTTCGTCCTCGGACGAACCGGCCGGGCAGAATGTCGACATATCCGTCGTACCGGTGATGGTGATGTTGTTGGCGGCGATCATCAGGCACTGGCTGGTGACGCCAACGGTTCCGGCGAAGAAGACTTCGCTATTGGGGAAATACAACGTCCCGTTCAGCACCGTATTGGCAGTACCATTAAGCTTGACGAGGTTGCTACCGGGGCCGTCAGGGTCCTCGAAAACCAACATCCCTGCCAGGCGGTTCGCTTCTTCCGAGCCTACGCCAAGCGCCATAAAATCGGATGCCTGCATCGCCGTGAGATTCACATCGGAACCGCCGGTAATGTCAATCCAGGACCCGTCATACAGGACGAACATGACGCCGGAACCAGTAACTTCATGCTGGCCAGTAATTTTCAGTCCACCACCCCCGACGATGTTATATACGCCGGGCGCAAATGCGGTGTCGCAACCGATGTGAATTCCGGTGTAGGTACCCGGACGAACGCTGCCAGCCTGTGCACCGCCTTCGCTCAAAATGTTCGAGTAAGTGGTGTAGACTGTTTCAGTTTTGCGTTCCCATTTGCGGTTTCCGCCGCTGCCGCCCAAGCTCGTCCAAGTGGCGGAGCTGGATTCGACGGTCTCCTCAACTGTGTCGTTGGGCACGGATTGCGCGCTCTCAAAGACGGTAAGGTCGGTATCTTCCTTGCCACTGCTGTTGGCCCAGCCGGTCGCGTTGCGTTGGTTGGAACCCTGAAAATAGTCATACTGCGTTACGGTGCGCGTCTCGATATCTGCCGTGGTGAACGTTGGCTCGGCGCTACAGCTATATTCGCGTGAGATCTGCGATTGTGCCGGGTTGGGCGGCGACAAATCCTCATAAGGGTCATACAGCCCTTCCATATTTTCAATGATGACGTCGTCGGTGTTTTCCTTGAGCCAGTCATCGATACCACCAGCCGCGATGATCCACCCTGCATCGACGGTCGGATTGCCATTAACACTAATGGCTTCTTCGTCGGTCGAGAGCGCCGCTAATCCGCAGCTCGCAGTCAGGACCGAACTACCGCCAATGGTAATGGCCCCGGTATCATCATCATCCAGCGCGATCAGGCAGCTGGTGAAGGTCGTGCCTTCTTCGAAGCTCGCCTGCGCATAGGCATAGATGGTGGTGTTGCCGCCCGTCAGGAAGTTGGTGAAGGGCAGGTTCTTGGTCGCCGTCGCTGACACTGCAACCGAGTTGAGTGTGCCACCAGCGTAGTCTGCCAATGAGACAGTGGGGGCCGTGTTAAAGTCGTCAGTAGCCGAAATATTGGAGTCGAATTCTTGCGTTGCGCGCAACTGATAAGTCGATTCGGTGTCACTTTCGGCAGCGGCCCAAGCACCTGCAACCGCCGCCTGATCAGCTGCGAACTGCAATTCGCGCTTCCACATATACCATTGTGTGACATCCACACCAAGGCCTGCGCCGCCAATGAGTACGGGCATTCCGAGGGCGACCAGCAAGGTGGCGTTACCGCTGTTGCAACCAGTCATGCGAGCAATGTTTCGACGGATCTTGGTAATCATGGCACTGCCTGTCTGTTACGAGATTTCATCTATCTTTGCAGAGGAATAGCCGCCTCTAGGTAATCAACCTATGAAGCGAGAAGGTTAACCGGTCTTTCACCACGCGAACGGCAGTTTCCCGCTATGTCGGCATGCGAAAGCACGTGGTTTCCCCAGTCTCCTCTCTCTGTTCCCAGCGCGCTCTAAGCCAACTTGCTTGACGAAACGTGCATGTCGCGGGCACCGGCTGGTTGATGGACGAATCGCTCCTTGAAACCCTCCCACTCGCGCACCGACTTGCGCTGAGCTACGCTCCGTCTGCGGCGAAGGCCGACACGCTGGCGCTGCTGGCGCTCGATGCGCGGCTTGCAGGGATCGTGCGCGGCGAAGGTGAGGCGATCATTGCGCAGATGAAGCTCGCCTGGTGGCGCGAGCGGCTTGGTGATGATCCTGCAAACTGGCCGCTGGGCGAACCGTTGCTGGCGCAATTGCGGGGTTGGGGCGGCGATGTTTCGCGCCTTGTCGCTCTTGTCGACGGATGGGAGGTGCTCTTGTCGGAAGTGCTCGATCGCGCCGCCATTACCACTTTTTGCCGGGGCAAGGCACAGGCATGGGCCGCGCTGGCCGACGGGGTTCAATCGACCAGTGTGAACACGGGTGTTGAGCAAGCGGCCAGGGAGATCACCTTGCTCGACCTTACGCGCAAACTCTCTGTGCCGGGCGAGCTTGGGGTGGCACGTGATTTGGCCGCAAAGGAAAGTTGGCAGCCTATTCGGTTGCAGCGCAAATTGCGGACTTTGGCCGTGCTTCACGCGCTTTCACGGCGCGCCCTGGCGAATAATCGCCCGCAACTTCTCGACGGTGCAGGAGCGGTGGCGCTTGCGATGAGGGTTGGCATCACCGGACGGTAGCGTAAGTTGGTGTACCTAGGAGACATACACGATGAATCGCATCCTGCTCGGAGCTTTCGGCGCTTTGGTACTCGTCACACTCGGCCTGTTTTGGATGCAGGGCAGGGCGCAGGTAGAACAGGCCGCGCCGCCGCCCGATCCGGAAATTCTGGCAGAAGAGGAAGTGGAGGACCCCAATGCGCTCCCCAGCGCCGATGTCGGCGATCTAGAGGGGCCCGCGCCGCCCGAAGCCAGCGAGCTGACCCGCGAACAGCGCCGGTTCTTTCGCTATGATCGCAACCGCGACTTGAAAATCACTCGCAACGAGATGCTCTCCACGCGCACAAATTCGTTTCGCGATCTCGATGTCGATGGCAACAATTTGCTGACGTTCGAGGAGTGGGCGGTGACGACTGCGAACCGATTCGATGAAATGGATGGCAATGGCGATGACGAGCTGACAGCGGAGGAATTCGCCACCAGTGCTCCCGCGCGCAGGCCGGCACGCCCGCGCTGCAATTGCTAGACGCTGGGTTCCAGCGAAGGCGGGAACCTCCATCGACCAAGCGCTGCGATGTTTGAGATCCCAGCCTACGCTGGGACTTGCAGCTTATCGAGCCATTCGCCAAAATCCGCCTTGGCGCGGTTGGTGTAGGCCTCTTTACGGATCTTCTTCTTCACCTCGTGCAGGGGCGGAAACAGGCCGAAATTGACATTCATCGGTTGAAAGCTCGTAGCTTCGGCATCGCCGGTGATGTGGCTGAGCAGCGCGCCCATCGCTGACGTGGCGGGAGGAGGGTTCCACGCCTCACCCACCAGCTCGCTTGCCGCCATCATACCCGCCATCAGCCCGACAGCGCTGCTTTCGACATAGCCCTCACAGCCGGTCACCTGTCCGGCAAAGCGGATATGCGGGGCGCTTTTCAGGCGCAATTGCCGGTCCAGCAGTACGGGTGAATTGAGAAACGTGTTGCGGTGCATCCCGCCTAACCGCGCAAACTCGGCATTCTCCAGTCCCGGAATGGTGCGGAACAGCTCGACCTGCGCGCCGTATTTCATCTTGGTCTGGAAGCCGACCATGTTCCACAGCGTACCCAGCTTGTTGTCCTGCCGCAGTTGCACAACCGCATAGGGCCAGCGACCATTGGGGAACTCTTCACAGGCAGTGCGCGGATCATCCAGTCCGACGCCTTTCATTGGGCCATAGCGCAAAGTTTCCCAGCCACGCTCTGCCATCACTTCGATCGGCATACAGCCATCGAAATAAGGCGTGTCCGCCTCCCACTCCTTGAACTCACCCTTTTCGGCATCCATCAGGCCTTGATGAAAGGTGAGATATTCCTCCTTCGTCATCGGGCAATTGATGTAATCACCGCCTTCGTTGGAAGCTGAGGTGGTCTTGTTCCAACGCGACTGGATCCACGCTTTGTCCATGTCGATACTGTCACGATAGACGATCGGAGCAATGGCATCGAAGAAGGCGAGGCGGTCTTCGCCCGTTACTTCAATAATGCTCTCCGCCAGCGCCGCAGCCGTTAGCGGGCCGGTCGCCACGATAGTCATGCCATCGGATGGCAATTGCCCGACCAATTCGCGCACGACATCAATGTTGGGGTGTTCTTCGAGCGCCTTTTGCACTTCTGCACTGAACACGTCGCGGTCCACAGCCATCGCGCTGCCTGCCGGAACCCGCGCCACTTCGCCCGCGCGCATGATGATCGAATCGAGTCGCCGCATCTCGTGATGGAGCAGGCCGACCGCGTTTTTCTCATCATCGTCCGAACGGAAGGAATTGGAGCACACCAGCTCCGCCAAACCATCGGTGTGGTGTGCCGCTGTCTCTCCGCCCATACCGTCTT
This sequence comes from Erythrobacter sp. UBA3075, assembly GCA_002367375.1. GTDB lineage: Bacteria > Pseudomonadota > Alphaproteobacteria > Sphingomonadales > Sphingomonadaceae > Alteraurantiacibacter. The sequence goes on from DFBR01000071.1 coordinate 9,524, forward strand.
TGGCACCGCGCATTTCGGACAGCCGCACGCGAATGCCGCGTTGGGCAAGCTGCCACGCGGCTTCACTTCCGGCGAGACCGCCGCCGACAACATGGACCTGATGTGTCATGCCTGTATTCCCTAAGAAAGGCGGCAG
>DFBR01000112.1:0-2578 GCA_002367375.1 Erythrobacter sp. UBA3075
TGCCCGCTGCGGTTCCGCTGCCGACATTCAGATCGCCTCCAATGGCTGTTGCTGTCAGCACGCCTGCGGAGGTGGCAGTACCTATGGTCAACTGACCCGCGTTCGCTGTAACAAGCAAATCACCACCAACAGCAGTGGTCGTGGCGTCGAGTATTTCAACCGTGTCGCCTGTCACCTGAATTGCAAGCCCAGCGCCATCTGCGTTCACAGTGCCAAGCTGTGCTGCACCAAGCGAGGCGGTCGTAGTCACAAGGTCAGCTGACGAGAGATCAGCCCAGCCATAGCCCGTCACAGGTGGCGAATTTGTTTGTGAAAAGGCAGCTGGCGTTCCGCCGGAGGTCTGCAACAGCGCTGATCCCGAAATTGTGCCAGCGTCGATCTGCAACCGCTGGGCGGCGGTCAGGCTGACTGCATCAGCAATCACACTGCCAATGGTGAACCGGTCCGCCGAGATTCCTGAAACTGTGCTTGCCGTTACACTGCCGATTTCTACGTCACCGGTCAGATTGAGCGATACATCGCCCGGAGCCGATATCGTCGAGCCGCCGGAAAGATTTGTCCAACCGTCTGCAAGGCCGCTGACCGAGCCGCCTGATGCTGTCACCAGCAGGCTACCGGAGGTGGTCGTGATCCCGCCCAGATCACTCGCGCCATCCGCAGATGTTCCGCCAAGCCGGATATCGCCAGCGGCAGCAATCAGATTTGCGTTGCTTGCCGTCAGATCACGCACAATTAGCGCGTCCTCACCCATGGAGCCGCTCAAAGCCGGACCGAGCAGATTGACGCCGCTCAGGACAATGTCCGCTCCGGCGAAGCCTTCCGCTCCAAACACCAGGCCCGCTTGCTCGGTCCCCGCGTTCACGAAGCTAACTTGAAACAGGTCAATGCCCAATCCATCGGTAACGGCAGAGGCAAGATAAATCGTGCCACCCGTTGCGGTCACGCGAATGTCGTCTCCGGCCGTCAATGTCGCCGGCGCTCCCATGGCGCCGACGTCGCCGACCGCTTGGACAAGAATGTCTTCACCGGCCACAAGACCGCCGGAAATCAGCGTATTGCCGCCAGAGTAAATGCCAATAGACGCAGCAGTCCCGCCGGTCGTGACGGTCGCCAAATCAGCGTCACCGCCCGCACTCAACAGGATGTCACCGCCATTGGTGGTTATGCTGGTGCCAGAGGTAACGTCGGATCCCGCGCCGCCCGCTGCCAGAGTCAGGGAAGCGCCCAGATTGGTGACTTCGGCCGTATCGACCTCGATGCTTCCGCCCAAGGCGCGCAGGGTCAGCGTCTGCTCGATCGTCGCCGAACCGATTGTGATATCGCCCTGCGTCCAGGCGTTTATGCCATCGGTGACGGACAGGCTGGAGGCATTGATCACATCCGCTGCGAAGTCTCCGCCAACCTCGATAATGACTGGCTGAAAATTACCCACCGACCCCGCATTGAGGGTGAGCATCCCGCCGAGACCTGCATCTGGCAGGATCGAACCGGCTGCGCGAAGCCTGATGCCATCGAACAAGGGCCCAAGCCCGCCCACCGTTGGAATATCGGTATTCGATTGGAGCGTCAGGTCGCCCCGGAAAATCATGTCACCAGTGGTCGCCTGAATATCGATATAATCGCCCGCGCTAAATATCACTGACGAGCCATCTTCGCCCAGTATCAAGGACGGCGCGGTTATCTGAATAAACCCCGACGCCGTAATATCGTCTTTGAAGGTCGCAGGATCGGCGGCAACGTTCTGAATGAAATTGACTGTCGTTACCGATCCGGAGAACGGGCGAGACGCGTTGTTGACGACATTGGAGTTGATGAATGTATCGGGCGCCGTGAAGGTGACCGATGTCGCGGTGCCGGGTGCTGCACCAAAGGTAACTTGGCGAAGGTCGACATTGTTGCCCTGAACGATTGCGCTTTCAAAGCTGCCAATGCCCTGCAGCCCGCCGCCGTCGGCCGTAATGACAATGTCATCACCGGCCACCAAATCTTCCAGGAACACGCCGCCATCTTCTGAATGGACGAAGATATCTTCGCCCGCCTCAAGATCAATCGCGCCAAGCGGGGCGGGATTCATGCCATTGCCCGAGCCGCCCAGATTAACCCCGACATCGCCTTCTGCAAAAATGCCGATTGAACCGGTCGTAACCGCATTTCCTGCGAGCGCGGTGTAGGCCGCGTCGATAATAATTTCGCCCTCGCCACCGCCGCTTTCAAAAGCGGTCAAGGCGATATCGGCGCCATCTGTGCGCAAGGTGCCTGCCGTCAGGTCGCCATCTCTCGCAATGATAGTGAGCGCAGCTGTGGTCGAGACATCGCCCAGCGTGACGTTGTCCGCAATCAGCGGATTGCCGGCGGACTCGCCCAGTTCCGTCGCATTGACTTCGCCAAGCGTGATGTCACCGTTTGGACCCGCAGCGATATAAGCCGCCCCCGTCGGCGCGGCATTGCCCGCATTTACGTCGCCGCCAGCGATGTCACCCGCTGTCGCCGTGGCTGTCATGTTGCCTGATGATCCGAGGCTTGTGAAAGTCACGTCGCCGGTCGATGCCAGCAGCGTCACCGACGTATCGCCCGACAC
>DFBR01000112.1:2648-6336 GCA_002367375.1 Erythrobacter sp. UBA3075
CCGCCCAGAATGTCTCCGTTCAACGCTGTAGCAGTGACCGCGCCATCCGATGTGAGGCTGCCGAACGTCAGATCTCCGGTCGCTGCTTGCGCGCTAACGGAGCTGTCGCCCGAAACATCGCCCACCGAAATGTCGTCCGCGCTGAGCGTAACTGCCATTGTGGTGGTGACGTCCCCGTCACCCAAAATATCGCCGCCCGTAGAGGTAACATCGACATTACCGCCTGACACAAGGCCCGCAAAAGTGACATCGCCCGACGCATCCAGATCAAGCGCAGCCGTTGTATCAATCGTTCCCAGCGTGAAGTCGCTGCCGGTGACAATTCCCGCGGTGGCCGCAGTTTCGAACACATTTGCAGTGACGTCCCCGACCGTGAATGCGCCATTTGCATCGACGGTGACGGTTCCAGCGCGCTGCGCCATGCTGCCGATGGCAGTGCTGTCGGCGGCAAACGACAAGGTGTCAGCCGTCAGCATTACATCATCAGGCGTTAGAATTGTGGTGTCGCTTGCCGTCAGCGCGGTCGCAGCCTGAATCGCAACGACTCCAGCGGCATCGAAAACCGCATCGGTGATCGTGATATCATGGTCTGAAGCAATCGTGATCCCGCCCTGCTCGCTCACCAGCGTGCGGGTGTCCGCCCCGTCACCGGGACCGTCGATCTCAAGCGCCACTTCGACGCTGGCCGGATTCATGATGGTGGCGGTATCGGTTGCTGACGTCGCGACGGTTTCCGTCGCCAGCACGACCGTTCCGTTCACTGCCGTCGCGGTTAGCGTGGCATTGTTGCGGATATTGAGCACGGTTTCCATCACGGTCGCCATGCCGTTCTTGAACCCGCCAGCAGCAGCCACAACCGAATTGCCCTCAACATCGCCGCGGATCGAAATACCCGCATTGGTCTCGTTGACACGCACGCCCTCTACGATGGTGAAAGAGAGCGGGCTTCCGACATCTGTGAAACTGACTTCGCGGGCGCCAACCATAACGACGCTGCCGTCGTCGGCGGTGAGTGTTCCGTTGACGGTAATGCGCTCACCGATGAGCACCATATTTCCGGTGGCGGAATTCAGCGTTGCGCCTTCTTGCACGAAAACGCGGCGCAATTGGTCAGTTTGCAGATTTCCATTGGTGCGCTCAAACGTGGCGCTTACGCCCGGCGGCGGATCAGCGAGTTCGGCCAACAGATCAGCGTCAGAGCCATCGAAAGATAGCGTGCTAACCAGCAGGCTGGCCCCGCTGAAACCGCCAGTCGCGCCGAAGGTGATGCCATCGGGATTGATCAGCCAGATATCGATGTTCGATTCCGAGCGGATCAATCCGTAGATGTCCGATGGATTGCCACCGGTGATGTTGTTCACTGCCGTAAATTGCCCTGCAGCACCCAAATTTATGTAATCGACCAGCACGTCTGCCCCGACATCGTAAGTGTCGAAAGTCAGAATTCGGTTGTCACCGTCAATGTCGATTTCATAGCGCCGGTTAAAAGCATTATCTGCCGGAGCAATCGCGGCGTCATCGTTGATCACCGCGCCGCCGCTATCGTTGATACCGGGGATGGTGCCAGCCGGAGGTTCTGCTTGCGCCAGCGCAGGCGAACTCCAGACAGCGAGCGCTGTGCCGAGCAGGAGCGAACTGGCGAGCCTGCGTGTCGAATTGGCGTTGCTCTGGGACATCAGTTACCCCCCCACGGATAGAACCTGGTCGAAAGTGTCAGCAGGAAGCGATCGCCCGGCGGGAAATCATCTGTGCTGAGTGCCGGGTCTTGCGGCGATGCGTAATAGGCTTCCAGCGACAGGCGACCCGGCAGCAATACGCGCACGCCAGCGCCGTATGACGTCAGCTCACGCCCGGTCTCCACCGTGCCCGCGTCAATGTTGTCGATCCGCACCCAATCATAGAATCCGAGGAGTTCCAGGCGGACATCGCGGCTGATCGGCACTTCGATGGTCGGCTGCGCCCGGAAGGCGACCACGCGGTCACCCGAATTGGCGCCGGGATCATAGCCCCTGCCATAGGTGAAGTTGCCGAGCGTCCACTCCTCCAGATTGAGCAGCGGGTTATCGGACCACTGGACAAAGCCGCCGAATTCAAAGCCGAGCGGGCCAGCAAGGCTGAGATCGCCGACCACTTCGGCCTGCGCGACAATGGCTTCGGGATCGCCATCGAAACGGCTGGGAGAGAACCCGTCATTGGGCTGTCCGCGCTCGCTCGCGCCAAGGAAGCCAAAGCCCTTGCGCAATTGCACATAGCCCGACACGCGGTGGTTCCGGCCATTCGCCAGCGGGCGGACATAATCGCCATCAGCGCGGACATAGGCCACGCGCAGATCATCCTTCGAAAACGGCACGCTGGTGCCGCCCGATGTGATTTCCGTGCGCTGCTGCAGGAATTCAAAACCCGCCGCCACGGTGAGGTCGGTGGTCACATTGCGGATCAGCTTCTGCTGCACTTCCACACCCGCGATGATCGTCCGTGAATTGAGTGCAAGGTTTTCAATATCCGGCTCCGACCATGCAATCGAACCGCGAATTTCGGCGCGCAAACCATTGTCATTCAGCGCAAAATCATGACTCGCCTGGAACACCCGGATCTCATCAAAATCAATCGAATTGGAATAGGTGAGGACCGTGCGATCGGACATGCCGGTGAGGCCATATGCCTCCACCCGCAGCGAAGCGACTTCGCGGCCAAGCTGCGTCGAACCGTAGTTCTGAATGTTTGCCAGCGCCTGGAAGCGCTGCGTCTCCACATTGAGCACGCCAATCACATCACCGGGCACGCCATTGCGCGCTGGCGTGATCGACATCGAAATATCCACGCCCGGAATGTCGCCTGCATCAAGCAGTAAACGCTCGATATCGCGGCGATTGAGCGGCTCCAGTTCACTGATGGCAGTGGCGCGATCGGTAATTGTGTCTTCGAAACCGCCGATATCTCCGACTACGCGCATTTCCACAAAGCGCGCAGAAATAACCCGCAGAGTCAGGACGCCGCTCTCGATCTGCTGGGCAGGGATTTGCGCCAGTGCGACGTAACCAGCCTGCTCCAGTCGGGCATTTACTGCATCGCGCACATCACAAACCACCGAAATCGGTCGCTCGCCGCCAGGCGGGACAGTCAGCGGGGCAAGCAATTCGGCGATCTCCGGCGCCAGTGGCGCGCCCTCGGTACTGCCTTCGAAGCGGACCTCGGTCAGAGTGACCGGGACGGTGGAACCATCGAGCGCACATGGCAGGCGATCAAGCGCACCATCCGCGTCGATCTGCGGCAAATCGCGATCAAGCTCTTCGGTCCGTGGATCGACCTGGTCTCTGCCGGGAACCGCTTGCCCCGGATCAGGAGTCGACTGTGCGGCCGCCTGTCCTGCTGGAAACACGCAACAAGCCAATAGTGCCGCCAAGCGCATATTACGCTGCATACACTCCCCCCAAAATTGTCCTGACGACCGACTCCAACGCCAGTCAAATCAAGTGATGGAAGCTATTTGTGGCAATATTAAGAGTCAAGAAACCATGTTGCACCGGATTGGCCTGAGAATTATGGAAAATTGCTGTCGCATTCTTACAAGCGAAAGATTACTTGCAAGCGGAACTAGTCGCACATTCAGTTGGCTGCGATATCGACCTTACAGTATCTATCATGTATTCAACATAAATCGCTGGAAATAGCCTTTTTAATAGAGAGT
>DFBR01000112.1:6413-14963 GCA_002367375.1 Erythrobacter sp. UBA3075
GAAGCCAAATGCGATCAAGACGCCTATGGGCGGGGCAGAACGAGCGGAGCGACCTACGCCCGCCCCCCTGCATCGCTAGCCGAACAGCTGCTCGCCTCGCTTCCGCGCGGCCATCTCAAGTGAGCCATTGAATGACTTTTCCCGATCTCCCAGCCAGTCTTGCGGCGGCCCTCGCCGAGCGCGACTATGACAGCGCCACTCCCGTCCAGGCCGAAGTCCTGCAACCGCAGGCCGCTGGCCGCGATCTGATCGTTTCTGCCCAAACCGGTTCCGGCAAGACAGTTGCCTTCGGACTTGCCATGGCAAACCAATTGCTGGGCGATAGTGACAAAGTGCCTTTCGCCAAGGCCCCTCTCGCGCTGGTGATTGCTCCGACGCGTGAACTGGCGCTGCAGGTCAGCCGCGAACTCGCATGGCTCTATGGCAAGGCTGGCGCACGCATCGCCACTTGTGTTGGCGGCATGAACCCTTCGCAGGAGCGCAAGGTGCTCAAATCCGGCGCGACGATCGTTGTCGGCACGCCGGGCCGCCTGCGCGACCATCTTGAACGCGGCGCGCTCGACCTGTCATCTCTGGCTGCTGTGGTGCTGGATGAAGCGGACGAAATGCTCGACATGGGGTTCCGCGAAGAGCTGGAGGAAATCCTCGACGCCACGCCGGAAACGCGCCGCACATTGCTGTTCTCAGCCACCATGCCGCGCCCGATCGAGAACCTCGCCCGCCGCTATCAACGCGATGCGCTGAGAATTGCCACGATTAGCGAAGGACGCGGCCATGGAGACATCTCCTATCAGGCGGTCACCGTGTCACCGCCCGAAATAGAGAACGCGGTGGTCAATCTTCTACGGTATCACGAAGCTGAAACCGCCATCCTGTTCTGCGCGACGCGTGAAAAAGTGCGTCACTTGCACGCCACGCTGCAAGAGCGCGGCTTTGCCGTGGTGGCGCTTTCCGGCGAGCATTCGCAGCAAGAACGCAACCAGGCCTTGCAAGCGATGCGTGACAAACGAGCGCGGGTCTGCGTCGCCACTGATGTCGCAGCGCGCGGGATCGACCTGCCCACGCTAAGCCTCGTCGTCCATGTCGAGATTCCGCGTGATGCAGAATCGTTGCAGCACCGTTCGGGCCGCACAGGGCGCGCCGGTCGCAAAGGCACCGCCGTGCTGATCGTGCCGTTTTCCCGCCGCAGACGTGTCGAATCCATGCTGCGCAGCGCTAAGATCAACGCCGATTGGATGGATGCCCCCGACCGCAAGGCAATCAAGGACAAGGACCGCGAGCGTTTGCTCGAAAAGCTGATGGAACCGGTCGAGATTTCAGACGGCGACCGCGAACTGGCCGAGAAACTGCTCCTCCATCGCACTCCTGCCGAAATTGCGGCCATGTTGGTGGACGCCCACCGAGCCAAGCTGCCTGAGCCCGAAGAGCTGATTGCCAATACACCAGAGGCGCGGCGCGAGGCACAGAAGGAGCGTCATCGCCCCGGCTTCGAGGACACGGTCTGGTTCCGCATGGGTATCGGCCGTCGCCAGAATGCCGACCCGCGCTGGATCCTGCCGCTCATCTGCCGCCGTGGTCACATCACCCGCAATGAAATCGGCGCGATCCGTATTGGCCCTGAAGAAACCTATGTGCAGATCCCGCGCACGATCTCGGACAAGTTTGCTGCGGCAGTCATCCGCACCGCAGAAGCGGAAGCAAAAAGCGATGAGGATACGGTCGCAATCGAACCGTCCGAAACCGGCCCCCGCGATGCCGCGCGCACCAATCGCAAGCGCGGCCCCTCACACGGCCCCTCTAACGGAAATGCCGGTGGACCTCACGTAAGGCCCAAGTCCCACGGCAAGAAGTTCGACAAGGCCAAGAAACACGGACCCAAGCACGCCGGATCAGGTGGCAAGCCGAAGAAGCACCGGAAGGGCGGGAAGCCGGCCGGTCCGCACAAAGGCAAACCCGACTAAGAACGCCGCGCCTAAATCAGACCAATTTATGAAAATTGGTAGCGGAGGAGGGACTTGAACCCCCGACACGCGGATTATGATTCCGCTGCTCTAACCACCTGAGCTACTCCGCCCCAAAAGGGATCGCCCGGCGGTGCTGCGTGCAGCGCTGGGCAGGCGGCGCATTTAGGCAGGCGCGGGCCTTGGGTCAACCGCGAAAACGCCAGCTTTTGAGATGGTCCCACGGGCCGCCACGATAGGCGTGGAGCGCAAGGCCCGAAAAGGCGAAGTGTCGGGGGCTGACTTGTGGCCCCAATTCGGCCTGCAGAGCTTTCGCCTCCTCCAGACTGACCTTGTTCTGGATGGTGACATGGAGGCGCGGCCTGTGTTCATCCTGCGGAGTGAGCAGGCCGTGAAAGCGGTCCCGCAAATCTTCCCACAGCGCGATCATGCCTTCGCTCTCCAGCTTGAGTGCGGTGCCCTTCCCCAGCTTCATGATGCCGAGCAGCTGTGCTGGCAAAGGCGCTTGATCACGGGCGAGCTGCGCACAGCAATCGCGCACCTCGCTCTCGCAGCTTGGTGGCAGGGCGTGGAACAGGGTGACGTGGGCTTCCAGATAATTGCGTTCCGGCGGGAAATGCGCCTCGCGCAGGCGTGTCGCCCAGCGGTGCAGATCATCGGGCAGCTTCGCCGTCAGGATCAACGGTGCGGGCGCGGAGCTGCCCTCCCCGATCACATCTCTCCGCGTTCGCGGCGCAGGGCGAACCAGCGTTCCACCGCTTCATTGTGGCCTTGCAGCGTAGAATTGAACTCATGCCCGCCCGACCCGTCGGCGACCATAAAGATTGCGTCCGTGTCCTCCGGATTGAGCACCGCTTCGATGCTCGCACGGCCCGGATTGGTGATCGGTCCGCGCGGTAGGCCCACCATCGAGTAGGTGTTGTAATCGTTGATCGCCTGAATTTCCGACTGGCGTATCCGGCGTCCCAGCGGGCGTCCGCGCGTGATCGGGTAGATAATCGTCGGATCGGCCTGCAGCATGATGCCCTGCCGGACTCGGTTGGAATAGAGCCCCGCGACCATGCGCCGTTCTTCCGGAACGCCAGTTTCCTTCTCCACAATGGAGGCGAGCACCACCGCTTCCTGCGGGCTGCTGACAACGGTCCGATCGCTGCGGTTGGGCCATAGCTCGGCCAGCGCTTCATCCATAGCGCGCTGCATCCGGGCGAGAACGACAACGCGCTCCTCCCCGCGTTCGAAATCATAGGTGTTGGGCAGGACAGAGCCTTCTTCGGGTACCGGGATTTCTCCTGTCAGCAGCTCCTGTGCCATCAGCCGATCATGCACGATAACCGAAGGCGTCCCTTCCGGGATTGTAACGAACCGCCGGATCACATCACCATGCTGGAACGTGTCGAGGATCGCTGCGGGGCTCGCGCCCTCCTGCAGCTGGAATTCGCCCGCCTTGATCGGATCGCGGCTGCCAAGGATCTTGGCGCGCAAAAGGAAGCCATCTGCCGAGGCGATGTGGCCTTCTTCCTCAAGCGCCTGCGCCACACTGGTCAGGCTTGCGCCCGATGGCACAATGAACGACGTTTCCTCTTCCACCTGCGACCCGCCATACCAGCCGAGCGACAGCCAGCCGCCGAGCCCGAGGACCACCAGCAAGCCAAGCGCGACGAGGGCCGCGGGCAGTTTCTTCATGTTAGTCGACCCGCTTCATCACCAGCGACGCATTGGTGCCACCAAAGCCGAAGCTGTTGTTGAGCACTGCGTTCACTTCCCGCTTTTTCGCGGTGAGCGGAACCAGATCGACGCCATCGGTGCCCTCGTCCGGATTGTGCAGGTTTAGTGTCGGCGGGACAATCTGGTCGCGCATGGCGAGGATGCAGAAGATCGCTTCCACCGCCCCTGCGCCGCCCAGAAGGTGCCCGATGGCGGATTTGGTGCTGCTCATCGAAGCGCCGCCCAGATCGTCACCCAGAACGCGTTTTACCGCTGCCAGCTCAATCGTATCAGCCATGGTCGATGTGCCGTGGGCATTCACATAATCGATGTCGGAAGCATCAAGACCAGACTTGCGGATGGCCATGCGCATCGCGTTTTCTGCACCCAGACCACCGGGATGGGGAGCAGTGACGTGATAGGCATCACCAGACAGTCCATAGCCGACCACTTCGGCATAGATCGTCGCGCCGCGCGCCTTGGCGTGTTCATATTCTTCGAGCACGACAACGCCTGCGCCCTCACCCATCACAAAGCCTTCGCGGTCTTTGTCATAGGGGCGGCTAGCCTCTGTCGGACGATCGTTGAACCCGGTGTTGAGCGCGCGCGCCTGTGCGAATCCGGCAATACCAATCGGGCAGATCGTCGATTCTGAGCCGCCTGCGACCATGATGTCTGCATCATCGTCACGAATCATCCGTGCGGCATCGCCAATGGAGTGCGCTCCGGTCGAACAGGCGGTCACAACCGCGTGGTTCGGTCCCATCAACCCGTGCTGGATCGATACTTGGCCAGACACCAGATTGATCAGGCGACCATGAACGAAGTGCGGCGACACTCGCCCAGGCCCACGCTCGGCGAGCAGGAGCGATTCGCTCTCAATTCCCGGCAGCCCGCCGATACCCGAGCCAATCGAGCAACCAGCGCGCAGCTTGGTTGCATGGTCCATGTCGGTCAGGCCTGCATCTTCGATCGCCTGCCCGGCCGCATCGATGCCAAGCACGATAAACGGATCGACTTGCCGCTGAATCTTGTGATCGACGCGCTTGTTGGCGTCAAAACCCCACGGATGATCGGCCGGTTTGACCTCGCCCGCGATGGTGCATTTCTGGTCCGAAGCATCGAACTTCGTGATCGTGCCGATGCCGCTTTCCGCAGCAATCAGGTTTTTCCAATTGGTTTCTACGTCACCACCAAGAGGTGTGACAAGGCCAAGGCCGGTTACGACTACGCGCCGCATAGTGTGTCTCCGCAATCAAGAAAGGCCCAGCCACATGGCTGAGCCTTCCATCCCCGTCCGCGTTCGGCGGGACCGTCCGCGAACAGGGCCAATCCGGTGTTAGCCGGCGTTCTCTTCGATGTATTTGTTGGCGTCGCCAACCGTGTTGATCTTTTCGGCAGCGTCGTCCGGAATTTCAACACCGAATTCTTCTTCGAAGGCCATGACCAGCTCGACAATGTCGAGACTATCCGCGCCAAGATCATCGATGAAGCTCGCTTCCGGTGCGACCTTGTCTTCCTCTACGCCGAGGTGCTCGACAACGATCTTCTTCACGCGTTCAGCAGTATCGCTCATGTAATCCCTCTTCCATCTGGGGTGACTTGATGCTTTCGCCCTAATGAACGCAAGCGGGCAAGGCAAGTGCCCAAGGGCGTCGAATTTGCCTTGTCGGGCGCAATTAGGTGCGCCGTTATTATGGGCTGGAACGCCCTATTCAGCGTCAGGCGCTTCCTTCTGCTCTTCCAGCGCTTCACCCGACAGGCGAATGTGGACATCACGCAGCTGCCTGGCGCTGACAAGCGACGGTGCGCCCATCATCAAATCCTGCGCTTTCTGGTTGAGCGGGAAGGCGATGACCTCGCGGATATTTGGCTCATCGGCGAGCAGCATCACGATGCGGTCGATGCCCGGAGCCGAGCCGCCATGCGGCGGTGCGCCCAGCTTGAAGGCTTCAATCATACCGGAGAAATTCTCGTCCACGTCCGCTTTGGAATAACCTGCGATTTCGAACGCCTTGTACATGATATCCGGGCGGTGGTTCCGGATCGCACCCGATGAAAGCTCATAACCGTTGCAGACAATGTCATACTGCCACGCCTTGATTTCGAGCGGGTCAGTGTTTTCCAACGCCTCCATCTCGCCCTGCGGCATGGAGAATGGGTTGTGGCTGAAATCGACCTTCTTCAGCTCTTCGTCGTACTCGAACATCGGGAAATCAACGATCCAGCAGAATTTGAAGCAACCCTGCTCGATCAGCTCCAGCGTCTCGCCGACACGGGTGCGCGCGGCACCGGCCAGCTTGGCGGCATCCTTTTCCTTGCCCGCGGCAAAGAACAGTCCGTCATTCTCACCAAGTCCCAGCTCGTCATACAACTTGGCCATCTCTTCCGGGCCGTGGTTCTTGGCAATCGGTCCGCCAAATTCACCGCTCTTGCGGGTGACGTAGCCGAGGCCGGAAAAGCCTTCCCTGCGCGCCCAATCGTTCATCTCATCGAAGAACTTGCGGCTCTTCTCATTGGTGTTCGGTGCCGGGATCACGCGCACGACGCCGCCGCCGCCCACGATCTTCTCGAAGATGCCAAAGCCGGATTTCTCGAAGTGATGCGTCACATCGCTGATGATCAGCGGATTGCGCAGATCGGGCTTGTCGGTGCCGTATTTCAGCATTGTTTCGGCATAAGGAATGCGCGGAAACTCGCCTGCCGGGGTGACTGACTTGCCGCCCGAAAATTCCTCGAACACGCCAGCGAGAACCGGCTCGATCGCCTGAAACACATCTTCCTGCGTCACAAAGCTCATCTCGAAGTCGAGCTGGTAGAATTCCGGTGAGCGGTCGGCGCGCAGATCTTCGTCGCGGAAGCACGGGGCGATCTGAAAATAGCGGTCAAAGCCTGCAACCATCAGCAGCTGCTTAAACATCTGCGGGGCCTGCGGAAGCGCGTAGAAATGCCCCGGGTGCAGGCGGCTCGGCACCAGATAATCGCGCGCGCCTTCGGGGCTGGATGCACCAAGGATCGGCGTCTGAAATTCGCTGAAGCCCTGATCGGTCATCCGGTTGCGCAAGGACGTGATTACCTGATTGCGCAGCATGATATTGGCGTGGACCCGCTCCCGCCGCAGATCAACGAAGCGATATTTCAGGCGGGTTTCTTCGGGATAATCCTCGGCCGAATTGACGATAAGCGGCAATTCATCGGCATGGCTCTGCACGTTGACCGAACGCGCAAACACTTCGATCTCGCCGGTCGGCAGGTTCGCGTTCACGGCCTCGGCATCGCGCGCCTTCACATCGCCATCTATAGTGATGACGCTTTCCAGCCGCAGCGAATCGAGCAATTCGAGTGCGGGCGAATCCTCATCCGCCACGATTTGCGTCATGCCGTAATGGTCGCGCAGATCGACAAACAGCACGCCGCCATGGTCGCGCTTACGGTGGACCCAACCGGACAGGCGAACGCTTGTCCCGACATCGGCTTTACTCAACTGTGCGCAATTGTGGGTACGGTAGGCGTGCATGGGGACTCTTTCCATTTCGGAGGCTATGACGCTAAGGGCGCATCGGCGCGCCGCAAAAGGCCTTATGCTTTATGCGCGCGCTAACAGGGTATGCACGGCGCTTTGTCAAGATTTACGGCCTGAGGCCTAAATTTTGACAAAGCCAAGTGCGCAGGTCGGTGAACCGGCCACAACAGAAAAGATTTATATGCAAATTCATCCCCTTATTACCGAAACTGAAGAACTTGCCGATCTCTGCGAGCGGCTCGCTAAACATGATTTCGTGTGCGTCGACACAGAATTCATGCGCGAAAACACATATTATCCGCTGCTCTGCCTCGTGCAGGTCGGCAATGAGGAAGAGGCTGCAGCGATTGATCCGCTGGCCGACGGCATTGATCTCACCCCGCTGCTCGACCTGTTGTGCGAAAATGACGAGGTGTTGAAAATCTTCCACGCCGGTGGGCAGGATGTGGAGATCGTCTATAATCTGACCGGCAAGACGCCCTTCCCCATTTTCGACACGCAAATTGCGATGATGGCCATCAGTCAGTCAGAACAGATCGGCTATGCCAACCTCGTCGAAAGCTGGCTTAACAAAACCATCGACAAGGGCGCGCGCTTTACTGATTGGAGCCGTCGCCCGTTGACTGATCGGCAGATCGAATACGCCATTGGCGATGTAACATATCTGGCAACAATCTTTCCCAAGATGCTGAAAAAGCTTATCAAGACTGATCGCGGTCACTGGCTGAATGCAGAGATGGATAAGCTTGCCGATCCGTCGAACTATGCCAACGATCTGGAGCTTGCCTGGCGCCGCATTCGTGCCCCCGGACGCAATCCGGCAGTGCTCGGGCGGCTGAAAGCGCTCGCCGCTTGGCGCGAGACGGAAGCGCAGGACAAGGATATTCCGCGCGGCCGGATTATCCGTGACGAAACGCTCGCCGATATCGCCAGCCATCCGCCCAAGCAGCAGGCCGACCTCGCCAAAGTGCGCGGTCTTTCCAATGCGTGGAAGGAAAACGAGATCGGCAAGCGGTTGATGCGCGTCATCAAGAATTCAGAGCCGCTGCCCGCCGAAGAAATGCCCACCAAGGCCAAGCGCGGCGCACCGCTGGGCAAGGAAGGTGCGCTGGTGGCGGACCTTCTCAAGCTGCTGCTGAAAATTCGCTCCCGCGAAATCGATGTGGCGAGCCGCTTGCTGACCAAGTCTGACGAGTTGGAGGCACTGGCAGCAGGCGTGCGCAAGCTGCCGATCCTCGAAGGCTGGCGCTTTGAAACTTTCGGCAAGGACGCGCTTGATCTGGTCGAGGGTAAGCTGGCTTTTGCCGTTGAAAAGGGTCGCCTTAAAATGACCCATATCGACGATGTGAAGGCTGAAGCTGA
>DFBR01000112.1:15089-15829 GCA_002367375.1 Erythrobacter sp. UBA3075
ACGCTTTCGGCGGGCATTCGCGAACTGGAATCACTGCTTGGCGTGACGCTGGTAGAGCGCAGCCGCCGCGTGGTGCGCTTTACGCCGCTGGGCAACAATGTGGTGGCCAAAGCACACCGCGTGTTGCGCGAAACCGAGGAATTGGCAGAGCTGGTACAGGCAGCGGGCAAGCCCCTGTCGGGCGAACTGCGCATGAGCGTGATCCCCACCATCGCGCCATTCTTGCTGCCGCGCATCCTGCCGCGCCTGCGCAAGGAGCGCCCGCAGCTCAAGCTGTTCCTGCGCGAGGAAACCTCTGACCACGCCATCGAATCGCTCCACCATGGGCGCGCCGATTGCGTGCTGCTCGCACTGCCTTTCGCCACCGGAGAGGTGGAGAAAGAAGTCATCGCGCAGGATGACCTCTACGTCGCCTTTCCCAAGGATGACCCGCGCGATCCGCCCGCAGAGATCCCGCCCGGTATGATCGACGAATCTCGCCTATTGTTACTGGAAGACGGGCACTGCCTGAAAGAACACGCGCTTGCCGCCTGCAACCGTCCCGAAATGCGCGCGAGTGCAACGATGATCGGCACCAGCCTGCACACGCTGGTGCAAATGGTCGACAACGGACTTGGCCTCACCATGCTGCCCGAAATGGCGCTGGAGGCGGGTATTCTCGACAACACAGATGTCGTCGCTCGCCCGCTGAAGGGGCGCAGCACTTCGCGTGAAATCGCGCTGGTGTGGCGCACCAATTC
>DFBR01000112.1:15859-17183 GCA_002367375.1 Erythrobacter sp. UBA3075
TAATCCCAGCCGGTAATCACCGTCAGCACCGCCGCGCTCCACAGGCTGAACAGGCCCACGGTACGGATCCATTGATCCTGCCACGTGCCGCAATTGCCGCCTTCCAGCACAGCGCAAGGTGGTCCGTGAACTGCGGCACCAAGTATCAGCGCGCCCAGCGCCAGCAGCTGAAAGGTCGTTTTCCACTTCGCCAGCCGCGATACGGGCACACTCACCTGCAATCCGCCGAGAAATTCGCGCAGGCCTGAAACGGCGATTTCGCGCAGCAGGATGATCAGCCCGGCAATCACATGCAAATCACCGACATAGGGTCCGCGCAACATGCCCTGTGCGGTCAGCACCAGAATGACCGTTGCCACCATGATCTTGTCGGCAATCGGATCGAGGAAAATGCCCAGCTTGCTGACCGCACCGCTCGATCTGGCGAGCATGCCGTCGAAATAATCGGTGATGCCCATCAAGGAATACAGGACGAATGCGGCATAGTAGCCAAAAGCCCAATCCGGCCACCACAGCAAGAAACCGAGCAGGGGCAGCGCGAGGATTCGCGACATGGTGAGGATGTTGGGAAGCGTCCACATGACGCCCCCCTAGCGGTAAATGCCTTCGGGAAAAAGCATGGCCTATAGATTGGATTGACGATAAGCCCCTTGGTGAATGCCCCCAGGGTGAAGAAAAAGGCAGTTCAAACCACCACCATGTTCACACCGACCCACCTGCTCAAGCAGCGTCGTTTCCTGCCGTTGTTCCTCACCCAATTGCTCAATGCGTTTAACGACAATCTCTATAAGACGACGATGGTGCTGTTCGTGGTCTACACCGTCTACAATTCCGCCGATTCAGAAACGATGTTTTCCGGCCTCGCCTCGGCGGTTTTCATCCTGCCGTTCTTTTTGCTCTCCGCGATTGCCGGGCAGCTGGCGGATTTGCGCGACAAGGCGAAGATCATCCGCATGGTGAAGGCCGCCGAAATCGCCATCATGACGGTCGGCGCTTTCGGGCTGTTCCTTGCGTGGCGGGGCATTGCGGTAGACGTTTTCGCAATTCCACTGCTGATGCTGGCGCTGTTTGCAATGGGCGTCCATTCGACATTCTTCGGACCGATCAAATATGCGATCCTGCCGCAGCACCTTGAAAAAGATGAGGTTCTGGCAGGGACCGGGCTGGTCGAGGCGGGAACCTATATCGCCATCATGGCTGGCACGATCCTGGCGGGCTTCTTGTCAGAAATGGTTGAGATTGCTGCCATTGCAGTGATGGGCTTTGCCATCATCGGCTATTTCACCAGCCGTCACGTGCCGCCCGCCCCGCCGATGGGAGAGCC
>DFBR01000112.1:17229-24823 GCA_002367375.1 Erythrobacter sp. UBA3075
GCCATCAGCTTCTTCTGGACCATCGGCTCGGTGCTGTTCATCCAGTTCCCGCCGCTGGCGAAGAACGTGCTCTACGCTGATCCCAAGGTCGCAAGCCTGTTTCTGGTGTTCTTCTCGATTGGCGTTGCTATCGGATCGGTAGCGGTCAATTTGTTGCTCAAGGGACGCGTTTCCGCGCGCTATTCGCCAATTTCCGTGCTGCTGATGGGCGCGATGGTGACGCTGTTTTATTTCGTGTGCCGCGCGTGGAACGCGATGCTGACCGACGATGCGCTAATGAACATCACGACATTCCTGTCTTACCCACTCGCATGGGCAGTGCTCGGCAGCCTGCTGCTGATCGCGATTTTCGGCGGGATGTTCGTCGTGCCGCTTTACGCTTTCCTCACCACCAAAGTCCCCGCATCGCAGGCCAGCCGCGCGGTGGCGGCCAACAATATCGTGAATTCCGGGGCGATGGTAGCGGGTTCGCTATTCGCACTGGCGCTTAGCGCAGTGGGCGTGCCTTTGGCGGAGCAATTGCTGCTGAGCGCAGGCATGTGCCTGATCTCAGCGTGGCTGGGCCAACGCCTCTATCACGCCGAAACCGCCGCTGAGCTAGCGGCGTAAGCCAAAATCAGGCGAAGAAGGTGAGCGTCGCCACGAAACCGGCGGCATAGGTCGCCAGCACCGTTTCAGCATCCTTGCGCGTCAGGTCAAGGCGCAGGTGCCACGGCACTGTACGCTCAATCTCATTCGCACGATGCACGGTATGCGGCGGGAGGGAAGCCCGGAACGGGTGGCGGGCCGACTCATCGGTAAGGACTAATGCGCGTCTCATGATGTGGTTTTAACCCTTTGGTAACCAATTCGGGTATGGCGTTAATGTTCCTGTCCACAGACGGGACATGTCATGACAATCCACACCCGGTTGCCGCTGCAACCAGTCGCAGCTAACGCATTTGCCTATGATCAAGACCGCATCGCGCCTGCTTGTCGATTGCCTTGTTGAACAAGGCTGTGACCGCATCTTCACCGTGCCGGGGGAGAGTTTTCTTCCTGTGCTCGATTCGCTGGCCGATTGCGGCGCGATTGACACTGTCACTTGCCGTCAGGAAGGCGGAGTGACCTTCATGGCCTGTGCTGATGGAGCCATGACCGGAAAGCCCGGCGTGGCTTTCGTCACGCGCGGCCCCGGCGCGACCAATGCCAGCATCGGTGTGCATGTCGCGATGCAGGATTCGCAGCCGATGATCCTGTTTATCGGCGATGTCGACAGCACTATGCGCGACCGCGAAGGCTTTCAGGAAGTGGACTTCCCGGCCTTTTTCGCGCCAATCGCCAAATGGGCCGCACGGATCGACGATGCCGCACGCATTCCGGAATATATCGCAAGGGCTTGGTCCACGGCGATTTCCGGGCGGCCCGGTCCGGTTGTTCTCGCTCTGCCCGAGGACATGCTGCACGAAGCAAATATCACCTCTCCCGTGCGTCCTGCAGTGACCCGCCCGGCTCAGGCACCCTGCCCCGATGCCATGGGCACGATGATGCGGATGATTGGCGATGCCGCCGCGCCGCTCGCCATCGCCGGGGGTGCTGGCTGGAATGAACGCTCGCGCCATTACTTCACCGAATTTGCGGAGCGCATTGGCCTGCCGGTCGCGACATCCTTCCGCCGTCAGGACGCATTGCCGCCATCCTCCAGCGTATACGCGGGCAACCTTGGCTATGGGCCAAATCCCAAGCTGACAGAGCGGGTCAAGAATGCCGATCTGCTCCTGGTCGTCGGCGCGCGCATGGGCGAAGCGACAACCGATGGCTATGCGCTGGTGACGCCCGATCATCCCGATCAGGCGCTGATCCATGTTCATCCCGATCCTGACGAGCTTGGTAGCGTCTATCGCACCGATCTTGCCCTATGCGCCGACATGGCTGAATTCGCCGAAAGCGCGGCGCTGTGGGACACAGACGATATCATTCCCTTCGATGCCGGGCCGCAGGCGCATGACGAATGGCTTGCGTGGAATACACCGCGTGACGATCAGCATTTCGATCTCGATCTGGCCGCCGCCATGCACACAGCGCGCAGGCTGCTCCCCGAAGATGCAATCATCTGTAATGGCGCGGGCAATTTTGCAGGCTGGTGGCATCGATACTGGCCCTATGCGGGCTTCCCTTCGCAACTCGCCCCCACGGCAGGCGCAATGGGATATGGCGTTCCGGCGGCTGTTGCTGCGGCGCGCCGTTTCCCAGACCGCTGCGTTGTCGCGGCGGCGGGTGATGGCTGTTTCCTGATGAATGGGCAGGAACTTGCCACCGCTGCGCAATACGGGCTCAACCTGCTGGTCATCGTGTTCGACAATTCGACCTATGGTACGATTCGGATGCATCAGGAGCGCGAGTTTCCCGGCCGCGAATCCTCCACCCACCTTGCAAATCCGGACTTTGCCCTGATGGCGCAGAGCTATGGCGGATGGGGCAAGCGGGTTACCACCAATGCGGAATTTGGCGCCGCGCTGGAGGAAGCGGTGGCAATGGACGGCATTCGCCTGATCCATTGCATCACCGATATCGAACAATTGAGCGCGGGCGGCGCCACGGTCAGCGGCCTGCGCGGGGCGTAAAGCAGCGACCGCCGCTTAGCCCATCGACCACCCTAGCCCTTCGACATGGCGACAATCTTGTCCCACTCTTCGGGCGTGATTTCCGCAACAGACAGGCGCGAAAGGCGCACAAGCTCTATGCCCTCAAGCTCAGGGTTGGCCTTGATCGCCTTTAGCGTCACGAAATTGTCGAACGGCTCCACCGGCTTGATCTTCACCGTAGGCCACTTGCCCTCAGGATCGGTTGGATCGATCAGCCCGGCCTCGCTTACCGCTGCGATACCGACAATTTCCAAGCCCTCCCTGGAATGGTAGAAAAAGACGCGGTCGCCGACTTCCATCGCCTTCATGTTGTTGGCCGCGCGGTGATTGCGCACACCATCCCAGATGGTCTCACCATCGCGGTTCAGATCATCCCACGAGTACTTGAACGGTTCCGATTTCATCAGCCAATGGTTGGGCAAAGGTTCCTCCTTGTTATGCACCACGCGATTAGCGCGTCGAGAAGCCTGCCGCAATTAACCGATAATTGAACTTGTTAGCGGATAAGCAAATCGGATGATTAAGGGCACCCAACCTTTGGAAAAGACGATTGAAACCAGCGGAAGAGGTTTGGGCGGGGCGTTGAAGGCCGCGGACCGAGACCTGCTGACGCTCGGCATCGCTATTGCGGCAGTTATCCTGTTCGTTGGCACTGGCGGCACGATCATGCCGCAAATCGTCCGGTCATGGATGGGTCAGGGCACTGCGCCAGACATGTTGCTGACCAATGCCGTCCTGCTGAACATTGCCCTGCTGATCTTCGGCTGGAGGCGCTACAATGATCTGCATAAGGAAATGCTCGAGCGTCGCCAGGCTGAAGAACGCGCGCGTCAGCTGGCCGAACGCGATCCACTGACCGGTTGTCTGAACCGCCGCAGCGGCCCACCTGCCATTGATGCACTCATCCGCAAATCGCGCGAGCAGCAGCAGGAAGTTGCTGTGTTGATGATCGACATCGACAATTTCAAGCAGATCAACGACCTCAATGGCCACCGTACTGGCGACCACGTTCTCACGACTATCGCCAAGCGAATCGAAGCGGAGCTACCGCAAGACAGCGTGCTGATCCGCATTGGCGGAGACGAATTCGCATGCGCCTTGCCGTTCCATTATCACACGCGCGACCGTGTCGATGGGATGGCCGACTCGATCATCGCCAGAGTTTCCACACCAGTCGAAGACACCGAAGCGCATATCGAGACGACCATTTCGCTCGGCCTCACGCATACCGATCCCCACAGCGACACCATCGCGACGGCCGACAGGCTGATCCACTGCGCGGATATTGCGATGTATCATGCGAAAAAGCGTGGCCGGAACCGCCATTATTGGTTCGAGACGCAGATGGAGGACGAGCTGCGCTACCGGAGCGAAATGGAAGCCGGTATCCGCGAAGGGCTCAAGAACGATGAATTCGTGCCCTATTACGAGCAGCAGATTGACTTGGAGACAGGCGATCTTGTCGGGTTCGAAATGCTCGCGCGCTGGCATTCCGAGAAATTCGGCCTCGTCAGCCCTGAGATTTTCATACCAATCGCCGAAGACATGGATTTGATCGGCAACCTTTCCGAAAGCCTGATCCGCAAGGCCTTGGACGATGCCAGCGAGTGGGCCGCATCCATCTCACTCTCCGTCAATATATCGCCGGTGCAATTGCGCGACCCGTGGTTCGCGCAGAAATTGCTGCACATCTTGTTCGATAGCGGCTTTCCCCCGCATCGGCTGGAAGTTGAGATCACCGAAAGCTGCCTGCATGAAAATGTCGGCGCGGTCCGTTCAATCGTCACCAGCCTGAAGAATCAGGGCATTCGCATCAGCCTCGACGATTTCGGCACCGGCTATTCCAGCCTGTCACAATTGCGCTCGCTACCGTTCGACCGGCTGAAGATCGACCGCAGCTTTGTGACCGAGATCGCTGCCGAGGAAGTAAGCGGAGAATTGGTCCGGGCGATTGTTTCGCTGGGCAAAGGTCTTTCCCTGCCCGTCACCGCAGAAGGTATCGAGAACGGACACGTGCTCGAGAAACTGCGCGGTCTTGGTGAGATCGAAGGTCAAGGCTACTTCTATGGTCGGCCTGAAGATGCTGCGACGACGCGCGAACGCCTCGCTGCACTCAACCTGCTGGCGAAGAGCGCTGCGCCTGTTCGCGATAAGACCGGCCCCGCAGGTCAGCCGACCGAAGACCAACGCAAGGCCAGCTGAGCAACCCGCCAATATCGGCTGCGCCATTGCGGTTCCCACCTTGCACCACTAGGTGGCGGACATGCGTATTCCCTTCGTCAAGATGCACGGACTGGGCAATGATTTCATCGTGCTTGATGCGCGAGAGGACGCTCTGCCCGGGCTGGACGCGGCAATTGTGCGTGCGCTGGCAGATCGGCAGCAGGGGATCGGCTGCGACCAGTTGATCGTGCTGGAGCCTGATGCGGATGCAGCCTGCCGGATGCGGATCTACAATCAGGATGGCGGCGAGGTGGAAGCCTGTGGCAATGCCTCACGCGCGGTTGGAATGCTACTGGGAGAACCCGCCCGGATCGCCACCGCAGGCGGAATGATCGAAACCCGCCCCGATGACGCTGGTATAGCAGTCGATATGGGCGAGCCGCGCTTTGATTGGGACGCAATCCCCCTCGCCTATGCCATGGACACCATGACCATGCCGCTCGGCTGGGAAGAATTGGAACAGCCCGCCGCAGTCAATGTCGGCAATCCGCATGTCGTATTCTTCGTGGAGGACAATGACGCCGTCCGGCTCGACCAGCTCGGCCCGCTGATCGAACATGACGAACTGTTTCCCGAGCGCATCAACGTCAATGTCGCCAGCGTTGAAGACCGCTCCACAATCCGCCTGCGCGTGTGGGAACGCGGTGCCGGACTGACTCGTGCTTGCGGTACCGGAGCCTGCGCCACCGCCGTAGCAGCAATGCGCCGCAATCTCGTCGACCGCGAAGTCACCGTGCATCTGCCCGGCGGCCCGCTCACCATCGCATGGGGCGAAGACAATCGCATCACCATGACTGGCCCTGCGACCGAGAGTTTTCGCGGCTCTTTCGCATGGGAAGATTACGCATGAGCGGCGCAGAGGTGATCTCGCTCGGCTGCCGCCTCAACATCGCTGAGAGCGAGCGCATTCGCACACTGGTCGCTGACGAGCCGGATGTGGTGGTTGTGAACAGCTGCGCCGTCACCATGGAGGCCGTGCGGCAAACGCGCCAAGCCATCCGTAAGGCCCGCCGCGCACGGCCCGATGCGCGCCTGCTCGTCACCGGCTGCGCGGCAGATATCGAGCGCGATCAGATTTCCGCCATGCCCGAAGTCGATGGTCTGGTGCCCAACACACAGAAGCTGGANNNNCACCCGCGCTTTCATTGCCGTGCAGAACGGCTGCGATCATGCCTGCACCTTTTGCGTCATCCCGCAAGGTCGCGGCCCGAGCCGCTCACTGACGATCGCGCAAGTGCTGCATGAAGTTGAGCGCCACCTTGCGAAAGGCGCGCCCGAAATCGTGCTGACGGGTGTCGATGTGACGAGCTGGGGCCATGATCTGCCCGGCGCGCCGCCCTTGGGCGAACTGATCGCGGCCGTGCTCGGCGCATTTCCCGAATTGCAGCGGCTGCGCATGTCCTCCGTCGATGGCGTCGAGATTGATCCGCTGCTCCTCGAACTGTTCGCAGGTGAGCCGCGCATGATGCCGCATCTGCATCTCAGCCTGCAGCATGGCGCAGATTTGATCCTGAAGCGCATGAAACGTCGCCACAACCGCGCCGATGCAGTCGGTCTCGTCCAGAGCCTGCGTGCGCGCCGCCCTGATCTTACTGTGGGAGCAGACATCATTGCAGGCTTCCCGACAGAGAGTGATGCGCATCACGCGGAAAATCTCTCGATCATCGCTGAATTGCCCATCGTACACGGCCACATCTTTCCCTATTCGCCCCGCCCCAACACGCCCGCCGCGCGAATGCCGCAGCTGGACAAGGGTGTGATCAAGGCGCGCGCGGCTGAATTGCGCGCTGCTGTGAGCGCGGTGCGGGCGCAATGGCTCGCCGGGCTGGTGGGAACCCCGCTCAATGTCCTCGCGGAAAAGGATGGCGCGGGCTATGCGGAAAACTTCGCACGGGTCACGGTGCCGCCCGGCATGCCCGTTGGCACCATCCAGACCATCACTCCCACCGCAATCGAGCAAGGCATTCTCACGTGAGCGAACCCACTTGGTCCGACAAACTGTTCGGCGGTTTCCGCAAAACTTCGGACCGCCTGTCCGAGAACCTGACTGGTGTCGTCGGCACGGCCAAACTTGACGATGCGACGCTGGACGAAGTTGAAGACGCGCTGATCGTGTCCGACCTTGGCCCAGCAGCAGCTGGCCGTATTCGCGCCAAGCTGGCGGAAAAGCGTTTCGGCCTCGCGATAACCGAACAGGAATTGCGCGAGGCTGTGGCAGAGGAAATCGCCGCCATCCTGCGCCCGGTCGCCATTCCGCTGGAAGTGACCGCCTTCCCGCGCCCACAGGTCATCCTGGTGATCGGCGTCAATGGCAGCGGCAAGACCACCACTATCGCCAAGCTTGGCCATTGGTTGCAGGAAGACGATTATGAAGTGATGCTGGCCGCCGGAGACACCTTCCGCGCGGCAGCCATCGGCCAATTGAAAGTCTGGGCGGACCGCATCGGCGCACCCATCGTGACCGGCCCCGAGGGCGGCGATCCGGCCAGTATCGTGTTCGATGCGGTGAAGAAGGCGACCGACATCGGCACCGACGCGCTGATTGTCGACACGGCCGGGCGGCTCCAGAACAAGCGCGAGCTGATGGATGAACTGGCCAAGATCCGAAAGGTTCTCGGGCGACTCAATCCTGAAGCGCCGCATGATGTGCTGCTGGTGCTCGATGCCACCAACGGCCAGAACGCGCTTGGCCAGATTGAAATCTTCAAGGAAGTGGCGGGCGTCACCGGCCTTATCATGACCAAGCT
>DFBR01000084.1:0-5875 GCA_002367375.1 Erythrobacter sp. UBA3075
CCCTTGCCGAGCGCGCGTTTCATTTCTTCCAATTCCTCATCGACCTTGTCGCCGCCTTCCAGCGCTGCGAATTCGTCGGCGAGGGTCTTTTGTCCGGTGCCATCGGCAATCGAGAGTGCATCGGCTCTGCCTTCCGCATAATCGACGCGGCGTTCGAGCTGGTCGAAGCGGGTCAGTGCATCGTCCACCCGCTCGTTCGTCATCAGACTGCGCAGCTTCACGCGGTTTTCCGCGCTTTCGAGGCGGGCCGCAATCTGGCTCTGCCGGCTGCGGGCTTCGCGCAGGCGGTGCTGCAGCTTGGCGATGTCCTGCTCATAAGCGCGCAGCGCATCGTCGAGCACGGCGATTTCCTGGCGCAGCTGATCGATCATGTCGGTGGCCTTGCGCTTTTCCATCAGGGCAGCGCGGGCCAGATCTTCGCGGTCCTTGCTCAGCGCCAGCTGCGCCTTTTCGGACCAATCGGCCTGCAGACGGTCCAGCTTGACCGTGTGGCGGTGCATTTCTTTCTGGTCGGCAATGGTGCGCGCGGCGCTGGCGCGGACTTCGACCAGCGTTTCCTCCATTTCGAGGATGATCATGCGGATCATCTTCGCGGGGTCATCTGCCTGGTCGAGCAGTTCGTTAAAGTTGGCAGCGATAATATCACGGGTGCGGCTAAAAATGCCCATCCAGTTTCCTCCAGAGTAATTTGCGCCTGATGTGGGAGTGGGGCTGGTGCGCAGCCGTTCGATCTCCTGATCGAGGCGAGTGCCTGCGCGCTTCAGCCCGTCGCCCAGCGGGGTCAGGGGATTGCGGTTCTCTTTGCTCACGCCAGTTCGCCTACGGTAGCGACAGTCAGCATCATGTCGCCGCCTGCTACATCGACCTGCATTTGCGCGAAAACAGTGAATGCGATCATCGCCATCACACTTACCAGCGCGGCGTGTCCCACCTTGCTGGAGAAGAAGCCCTGATCAAACATTGTGAAACCCTCCTGAAATCCTGCCAAACATCGTATTGGCAATCCTGTATGCCCCATTAATAGCAATGGTCGTGCCAATTGGAAGGAATGGCGGATTTCTGCGAGTTTTTCGTATCTCAATGTAACGCGACATGGTTTTTCTTGCCAAGATATGGGAAATTTCCCTATATGTTGGCTTATGGAGCAAAAGAGCCAGTTTATCGGCCAGTCCGGCGCCTTCCTCGATGCGGTGGAGCGGGCCAGCCGCGCCGCCCCGATGGCGCGCCCCATACTGGTCATCGGCGAGCGCGGGACCGGCAAGGAACTGATCGCCGAGCGCCTTCACCGCCTGTCTGACCGTTGGGAAGGTCCGCTAGTCATCATGAACTGCGCGGCGCTTCCCGAAACGCTGATCGAGGCCGAGCTGTTCGGTCACGAGCAGGGGGCGTTCACCGGAGCTACCAGAGCGCGCGAGGGTCGGTTCGAAGAAGCCGACGGGGGCACGTTATTTCTCGACGAACTGGGCACCTTGTCCATGGGCGCGCAGGAACGGCTGCTGCGCGCAGTGGAATATGGCGAAGTTACGCGCATCGGCTCCTCCCGCCCGACGCAGGTCGATGTCCGTATCGTTGCGGCCACCAATGAGGACCTGCCCCGCCTTGCCGAGGAAGGCACATTTCGGCCTGACTTGCTCGACCGGTTGAGCTTCGAAGTTATCACTCTGCCACCCCTGCGTGTGCGCGAAGGCGATATTCAGGTGCTGGCCGATTACTTCGGACGCCGCATGGCCGCCGAATTGGGCTGGGAGCAATGGCCCGGCTTTGCCGATCATGTCGCCAATGCGATGGAGGAGCACCCGTGGCCAGGCAATGTGCGCGAATTGCGAAATGTGGTGGAGCGCGCGGTCTATCGCTGGGACAATTGGGAGCAGCCCATTGGCGAAGTTGTGTTTGATCCATTCGACAGTCCGTGGAAGCCGCTAGTGTCGCCTGCGCCGTCGCCGCAAGGTGCTGCCAGTCAGCAGCCGGCCCAATCCGCGCCAACTGCACCGAAATTCGATCAGGTCGATGATTTGCGCGCGGCGGTTGATGCGCATGAACGCGCGATTGTTGAACATGCGCTGGGGGCCAATCGGTGGAACCAGCGCCAGACCGCCAAGGCGCTCGGTCTGACCTATGATCAGCTGCGTCACGCGATCAAGAAACACGAAATCGCCTCGAATTAGGGTGGGATTAGGGCGAAGTTTACCCTCTTCACCTATCGCCTGACCGCTCGCAGCACCGTCGCTGCGCTTGGGAAAGGGACGAGACATGAACAGTTTTGCAGTCAAGGCGATTGCCGTTGTGGGCCTGATGCTCCTGTTCATCTTCATTTTCACGGCTTTCGATGACACGTCGGAGGAGCGCGAAGAAGCCTATCAGGAAGCCTTTGATTCGACCCAGGAACGTTTGCGCGAATCGGAGACACTGGGCGAACGCGAAACGGGCATTTCCGACCTGAATGATGACGCTGGCTTCGCTGAAGAAAGCCGTGCCACGCGCAACAGCGTTGATGATGGTTTCGAGAACGAACCGACCGACGACTGGGGCGGCGCGGACGAATAACGTTTGGGCGGGTAAATTCGCCGGTTGCTTTCCCGCGCGGCTCGCCCTAAATAGCTCTCATCCCGACATTGTCATGACACTGAAGGGGCTGGCGCCATACGGGGCCGGCCACAAACTGCTGTTGTGATTATGCCAGTCCGATGGAGCCCGAATGGCCGATATTGCGCGCCTTGTTGAAGTGATCGAACCCGAAGCGACGGCGCTGGGTTTCGAGCTCGTGCGCGTGAAAATGACCGGTTCGGGTGAAGAGCGTACCTTGCAGATCATGGCGGAAGATCCGGAAACGGGTCAGCTGGTGGTTGAGCAATGCATGGATCTCTCGCGCCGGATTTCTGAAGAGATTGACGCGATTGAGGAAGCTGGCGAGGAATTGGTGCAGGGTGCCTATCACCTCGAAGTCAGCAGCCCCGGCATTGACCGTCCACTGACGCGTGCAAAAGATTACGTCGCTTGGGCCGGACACGAAGTGAAGATCGCTCTGACCGAAAAGGTCGATGGGCACCGCAATCTGCGCGGTGAACTGGAAGGGATTGACGGCGATAGTGTTACTATCGCGGATAAGAAGGCGGGCCGTGTTGCGGTTTCGCTGGACAACATTCATTCGGCGCAGCTTATTCTGACGGATAGACTGATTGCCGCTACCCAGCCGCTCGATATGAGCGGCGTCGAAGATATCGAAGAAACCAACCAGGAAGAAGAGGCTAACACCTGATGGCCAGCCCCATTTCAGCCAATAAGGCAGAACTGCTTGCAATCGCTAATGCCGTCGCATCGGAAAAGATGATCGACAAGGGCATCGTGATCGAAGCGATGGAAGAAGCAATCCAGAAGTCCGCGCGCTCGCGTTTCGGGCAGGAAAACGACATTCGTGCCAAGCTCGATCCGGTCACCGGCGATCTGCGCCTGTGGCGCGTTGTCGAAGTGGTCGAGGAAGTCGAAGACTACTTCAAACAGGTCGATCTGGAACAGGCACAGAAGCTGGAACCGGGCAGCGTAGTGGGCGACTTCATCGTCGATCCGCTCCCCGCGATGGACGATCTTGGCCGCATCGACGCGCAGAGCGCCAAGCAGGTGATCTTCCAGAAGGTTCGCGATGCTGAGCGTGAGCGTCAGTTTGAAGAGTTCAAGGACCGTGCAGGCGAAGTCATCACCGGCGTCATCAAGTCGGTTGAATTTGGTCATGTGATCGTCAACCTCGGCCGTGCCGAAGGTGTGATCCGCCGCGATCAGCAGATCCCGCGCGAAGCTGCCCGTGTGGGCGAGCGTGTTCGCGCGCTGATCAGCAAGGTTGAACGCAACAATCGCGGGCCGCAGATTTTCCTCAGCCGCGCGCATCCTGAATTCATGAAAAAGCTGTTCGCGCAGGAAGTGCCCGAGATTTACGATGGCATCATCGAAATCAAGGCCGCTGCACGCGATCCGGGCAGCCGCGCCAAGATCGGCGTGATCAGCCATGATTCCTCGATCGACCCGGTCGGCGCCTGCGTCGGCATGAAGGGCAGCCGCGTTCAGGCTGTCGTGCAGGAATTGCAGGGCGAAAAGATCGACATCATTCCATGGTCGGAAGACGCCGCGACATTCGTCGTCAATGCATTGCAGCCCGCCACCGTGGCGCGCGTGGTGCTGGATGAGGAAGAAAGCCGCATCGAAGTGGTTGTTCCCGATGACCAGCTTTCGCTCGCCATCGGTCGCCGCGGCCAGAACGTGCGTCTCGCCAGCCAGTTGACCGATAGCCAGATCGACATCATGACCGAGGAAGAAGCCTCGGAGAAGCGCAGCAAGGAATTTGCCGAGCGCTCCAAGATGTTCGAAGAAGAACTGGACGTCGACGAAACGCTGTCGCAGCTGCTCGTCGCAGAAGGCTTCGTGGAGCTGGAAGAAGTCGCCTATGTCGAACTGGCAGAACTGGCCAGCATCGAAGGCTTTGATGAAGAGTTGGCCGAAGAACTTCAGAGCCGTGCTCAGGAAGCGCTTCAGCGTCAGGAAGAAACCTTCCGCGCTGCTCGCCGTGAGCTAGGCGTTGAGGACGATCTTGCCGAAATCCCGCATCTTAGCGAGCAAATGCTTGTTGTGCTGGGTAAGGGCGGCATCAAGACGCTCGATGATCTGGCCGATCTCGCCACTGATGAACTGATCGCCAAGAAGCGTGAAGCACCGCGTCGCCGCAAGACCGAAGATGGTCCACCGCAGCGCCGTCCGCAACGCGCTGAAGACAAGGGCGGCGTGCTTGGCATGTTCGGCCTGTCTGAAGAGCAGGGCAACGAAATCATCATGGCTGCGCGTGCGCACTGGTTCGAGGACGAAGACAAAGCGGCTCCGGCTGCTGACGCTTCCGAGGCCCAAGCAGAGGAGGCCGCTGATGCGGAATCCTCAACGTGACCCATTAGGCTCGCCTAAAACCGACACCGGCGTTTCTCGCGAAAGCGGGAACGAGCGTCGTTGCGTGCTGAGTGGACAAAGCTCTGCGCGCGACGATCTCGTGCGTCTGGCGCTCTCGCCTGAAGACGAGGATGGCGTGTGCCACATCCTGCCTGATGCTCTGGCCAAGGCGCCGGGGCGCGGGGCATGGATTGGCGTATCGCGCGATGAATTGGTGGCGGCGATGGCCAGCGGCCAATTGCGCGGCGCGCTGTCGCGGGCATTCAAGACCGGCAAGCTCGCAATACCAGACGATCTGCCCGCGCAGACGCAGGCCGCGCTCGAAAAGGCTTTCCTACAGCGGCTCGGCCTCGAAATGCGCTCCGGAGCGCTTATCTTGGGTTCTGACCGGATCGCGCAGGACGCGCGTATGGGCAAAGTTGCGGCGCTGTATCATGCAGCCGACGCCAGCGAGGACGGGTGCAAGAAGCTCGATCAGGCTTGGCGCGTGGGTAGCGATGCCGAAGGAACAGGCGAGCAAGGCATGCGCCTTCCACTGGACCGGGAGGCCCTGTCTGTGGCATTGGGCCGCGACAATGTAGTCCACCTGGCGCTTGCCGATACCAGATCGGCGCAGCGGATAGCGATCCCGCTGGGGCGTTTGCAGACCTTTCTGGGGGCCGCATCAGCGGCTGGGACGAGCGAAGAAGCTGGCGGTGAAACTGCCACCGGCCTCTCCGCGTGATTGATTGATTTTGAAGGAAAAGTACGAGCACATGAGCGAAGAAAACGACACACCGAAGCGCACCCGCAAACCGCTGGGGCTTAAGCGCTCGGTCGATGCAGGAGAGGTCAAGCAGACCTTCAGCCACGGTCGCACCAACAAGGTCGCGGTCGAGGTAAAGCGTCGCCGCAAGCTCGTTAAGCCAGGTGAAGAGCCTGCTGCACCGCCGCCGCCGCCTCCACCTCCGCC
>DFBR01000084.1:5907-8051 GCA_002367375.1 Erythrobacter sp. UBA3075
AAGAAGGCTGCACCTGCGGGTGAGACGCCGCAGGAACGCGTCGCCCGTATGCAGCGCGAGGCCGAGGAAGATCGGCTGCGTCAGGCTGAGGAATCGCGCAAGCGCGAGGATGAACAGGCCAAGCAGGCTGTCGAGGACGAGAAGAAGCGCGTCGAGGAAAATGCCAAGGCCAAGGAAGAAGCTGAGCAGCAGGCCAAGGAAGACGCCAAGGCCGCTGCCGCAGCCGAAAAGGCTGCCGAAGAAACGCAGGCTGATGCCTCTGCTGCTTCTGCTGCCCCTGCAGAGGCTAAGCCCACGCCTTCCGCACGCAAGTTCACTCCGGTTGCCCGGCCCGAACCCAAGCGTCCTGAAAAGAAGCGCGAAGAAAAGCCCAAGCGCGGCGGCGGTAGCGGTGGCTCTGCCGCTGACAAGCGTCGCTCTGGCAAGCTGACCGTCAACAAAGCGCTGAACGAGGACGAGGGTCGCCGTGCGCGCAGCCTCGCCGCGTTGAAGCGTGCCCGTGAAAAGGAACGCCGCGCACAGGGCGGTGGCTCCAGCGCGCCGCGTGAAAAGCAGATCCGCGATGTTATCGTGCCTGAAGCGATCACTGTGGGCGAACTGGCCAAACGTATGGGCGAGAAGGGCGCAGACCTCGTGAAGGAGCTGTTCAATCTCGACATGATGGTTACCGTCAACCAGACGATTGATCAGGACACCGCAGAATTGCTGGTCGAACAGTTCGGCCACAATATCGAAAAGGTCTCCGAAGCTGACGTCGATATCGTCGCGGCGGAGGATGATGATCCCGAAGAAACGATGAAGCCGCGTCCGCCGGTTGTCGCGGTCATGGGCCATGTCGATCACGGCAAGACCAGCCTGCTCGATGCGCTGCGCAAGACCAGCGTCACGCGCGGCGAAGCGGGCGGCATCACCCAGCATATCGGCGCCTATCAGGTGACGACCAAGGACAAGTCCAAGGTCACATTCCTCGATACGCCGGGCCACGCTGCCTTCACCGAAATGCGTCAGCGCGGTGCCAATGTCACCGATATCGTAGTGCTGGTGGTGGCCGCCGATGACGGCATTATGCCGCAGACTATCGAAGCCATCAAACATGCCAAGGCGGCGAATGTCCCGTTGATCGTGGCGATCAACAAGATCGACAAGCCCGAAGCCAATGCCCAGAAAGTGCGCGAGCGCCTGCTGGAGCATGAAGTGATGGTGGAAGCTATGTCCGGCGATGTGCAGGACGTGGAAGTCTCCGCCACAAAGGGCACCGGGCTGGACGAATTGATCGAAAAAATCGCGCTCCAGGCTGAATTGCTTGAACTCAAAGCACGTCCGGATCGTCCGGCAGAAGCCACTGTGGTCGAAGCACAGCTGGACAAGGGCCGTGGCCCTGTCGCCACCGTGCTGATCAATCGCGGCACGCTGAAGCGCGGCGATACTTTTGTCGTCGGCACCGAAAGCGGCAAGGTCCGCGCGATCGTCAACGATCAGGGCAAGCAGATCAAGGAAGCTGGCCCGTCCATGCCGGTCGAAGTGCTCGGCCTTGGCGGTGTGCCAGCGGCTGGCGAGCGGTTGACCGTCGTTGAAAATGAGCAGCGTGCCCGCGAAGTGGCGCAGTATCGCCGGGAAAAGGCCACCGAAAAGCGCACCGCGCTCGCCCCGACCAGTTTCGACACAATGTTCAACACGTCGAACGTCGTCGAATGGCCGGTCGTGGTGAAAGCGGACGTGCAAGGCTCTGTCGAAGCGATCACCACAGCGCTGCACAATCTTTCCAACGATGACATCAAGGTCCGCGTCCTGCACGCCGGCGTTGGCGCCATCACGGAAACCGATGTGCAACTGGCGGCTGGCTCGAAGGCGCCGATCATCGGCTTCAACGTGCGTCCCAATGCCAAGGCGCGCGAGCTGGTGAAACGTGACGGTGTGCGGATGATGTATCACGATGTGATTTATCACCTGACCGACGAGGTGACGAAAGATCTGCTCGGCGAACTTGGCCCGCTCAAGGTCGAAAACGTTGTTGGCCGCGCCGAGGTCAAAGAGGTGTTCAAGTCCGGCAAGAAGGACAAGGCGGCCGGTCTGCTGGTCGAGGAAGGCGTTATCCGCAAGGGTCTGCACGCGCGTCTCACCCGCGACGACGTTATCGTCTCTGC
>DFBR01000084.1:8192-10109 GCA_002367375.1 Erythrobacter sp. UBA3075
CGCCGGAATGACGAGGTGCATGCAATGACAAAACCACCGACCAGCATCCTCCAATGGCCCTCGGCCAAGCTGATGGGCGCTGAATTTATCGGCGTGGATGAAGAGTCCATGACGGTCGAAATGGCCTTCACTCCGCCTGCCGAGTTCGCCAACATGCGCGGCTCGGTGCAGGGCGGGTTGCTGGCGGGTCCGATGGATGAGGCGATGGGCGCGGCGGTTTACATGGCCACGCAAGGCAAGCTGCAACTGACGCTCGACATCAATCTTTCTTTGCTGCGCCCCGTGCCGATGGAGCGCATCACGGTGAAAGCGCGCGCGGTGAAGGCGGGACGGCGCGTGACTTTTGTGGAAAGCGAGCTGTTTGACGCCAGCGACAAGCTCTGCGCCCGCGCCACCGCCACAACGATCCCGACCGATTGGCCCGGTGCAGGTCAGGGCCAGAAGGCAGGCCCCGACGCGTGATGGCGCGCTATGTTGCCTTCTTCGCCAGCATGAATGTGGGCGGCAATCGGCTCAAAATGGCGGAATTGCGCGAGGTGCTCGAGCGCGAGGGACTCGAAGATGTCGAAACCGTTGTCGCCAGCGGCAATGTGCTGTTTTCCTATGATGACCGGCCGACTGACGGCCTCTCCGAAATGCTCGCCCGTATGGTGAAAGAGTACTTCCGGTTCGAAACCTTCGCTGCCGTCTGCAACGCTGCCCAAGTGCGTGCTGCAATCGAAGATAACCCGTTTCGCGAAAGCGGCGAGGAGAAGTTCGTCCACACGCTGTTTCTCGATGGGGAGGCGGATAAGGACGGTTTTGCAAAACTGCTCGCCGATCACGCTGGACGCGGAGCGGAAAAGATCGCCAAGGGGTCGCGGTGCCTCTATATCGACTATGTCGATGGTGTCGGCTCCAGCAGACTGACAGGCGATTTTATCGAGCGACGCATTGGAACGCGCGGAACGGCGCGCAACATGCGTTCATTGCAACGTATATTGGACAAGATGGAAGAATAATGCCCCGTCACTCCGCCCCCGAAGACCAGTCTGTCCGCCTGCTGAAAGTGGGCGAGCGTGTGCGGCATATATTGTCCGAATTGCTCGCACGTGAGGAAGCGCATGACCCCTTGCTGCGCGCGTCCAACATCTCCGTCACCGAAGTGCGCATGTCGCCCGATCTGCGCAATGCGAAGGTCTATGTGAAGCCTTTGCTGGGCGAAGACGAAGACACGATTGTGAAGGCGCTGCGGACCAATACCGCCTTCTTCCAGCGCGAAGTCGCGCAGCGGCTCGGCCTGAAATTCGCGCCCAAGCTGCAATTCCGCGCTGATGAGAGCTTTGATGAGGCAAGCCGGATCGAACAATTGCTCGATGATCCCAAGGTCCGCCGGGATATTGAGGACAGCAGCGAGTAATCCCCATCTCCGTTCGTCCTGAGCTTGTCGAAGGACGTCAGGTTCGCGCTAACGTAGTTCGACAGGCTCACCACGAACGGACACTTCGCGCCCATGGCCAAGCTCTATTTCTACTACGCCAGCATGAATGCGGGCAAATCGACCACGCTGTTGCAGGCGGATTTCAACTACCGTGAGCGCGGCATGGACACGATGCTGTGGACCGCCGCGATCGACAATCGTTCTGACCGCCCGATTGCCAGCCGTATCGGCCTGGAGGCTGACGCGCATCGCTACACACCCGGCACAAATCTGTGGCGTGAGGTCATGGCGCAGCATGAAGACAGCCCGCTTGCCTGCGTGCTGATCGACGAGGCGCAATTCCTCACCGCTTTGCAGGCCTGGCAATGCGCACGGCTGGCCGACGAAGCGAAGATACCGGTGCTGTGTTACGGCCTGCGTACCGATTTTCGCGGCGATCTGTTCCCCGGCTCTGCCGTGCTGCTGGGCATTGCGGACTCGCTGGAGGAGCTAAAGGC
>DFBR01000084.1:10272-11287 GCA_002367375.1 Erythrobacter sp. UBA3075
CGGATTTCTGCTGGCGATTGTTCTCTTACTGGGGCTTCCGTTGCTGGTTATATGCTTGGCAAAGCGTGATCGGAGGACAGAACGCCATTGGGGTGACCAATCTTCGCAAGCAAATATCTTCACAGGAGCGGACACGAATGCACCACGCGTCATATCGGCGTCTCTGCCAAAGGGACTTTCGGTGAAGGGTGAAGAGATTGAAGAGCTGTCTCACCGTGCTGAACCGCCAGAGAGCGGCGACAAATAAACAAATGCTGCTCGACGTTGCGAGCGCAGCGAAGCAATCCAGTTCTGAGGGCTGTAAAGTGATCAAAGGTGGTCTTGGATTGCCAACTCCCCTTCGGCTCCTTGCGATGTCAAAACGGGTTAGAAAACCCCCATCTCAATCCCAGCAGCCAGCGTGGCGCCAAGCTCCCGCGCCGCCGCCAATTCAGTCTCACCAATCTCCTTCGCAGCCAAGATTTCCTCTTTCGTCTGCGCCCCCACATTGACGATCCGCGTCTCCGCTACGCGCTTTAAGCGCCAACCGGTCGCAATCCGCTCCAACTGGCGCTGAGCGTTCGCCCCATCCGATCCGGCGCAGATCATTGCGGCATAGGGGCGACCTTCGATCTGGCCGAGCACATCGTAATAGGTCCGGTCGAAGAACGCCTTCATCACTCCGGCAATTGCGGCGAGGTTTTCCGGACAGACGAAGATGTAGCCATCGCTGCCGAGCAGATCGGCGGACTGCGCGTCCTCTGCCGCGAGGTAGCGCACATCCACGTCGCCTGCCTCCACCGCGCCATCACGCGCGGCCTCGGCCAGCTGGCGAGAGCCTCCGGTGAAGCTGTACCAGACGATCAGCAGTGTTTTCATTCACTCGCCATGGGAATATCCATGAACACGCTTGTGCCCGGCCCAAGCGGAATGTCGAACACCACCCAGCTGACCGTCACCGCCAGCCCGGCGGCCATGATGCCAAAGAAATAGGGCATCATCAGCGCGGTGAGGCTGCCGAGGCCGAAGTGCTTGT
>DFBR01000084.1:11338-11667 GCA_002367375.1 Erythrobacter sp. UBA3075
GCCGTGGTCATCTCAGGCGAAATTCCCACCAGCATCAGCATGGGGACCAGCACTGGCGCCATCACGCTCCACTTGGCGCTGGCTGAGCCGATGATGAGGTTGAGCACGGCTCCGAACAGCACGATGGCGATCAGCATGGCCCACATCGGCAAGCCGCTGGCCTTCAGCGCATCCGCTCCGGTCACCGCCAGCACGATGCCCATGTTTGACCATGCAAACATCACCACGAAATGCGCCGCGACGAAGCTAAGCACGAGGTAATAGGCCATGTCCTTCATCGCCTCTGCCATCATGCTGATGAGGTCGCGGTGATCGCCAATTGTGCCCGC
>DFBR01000152.1:0-2484 GCA_002367375.1 Erythrobacter sp. UBA3075
GATCCCTTCTTCGGCACCGGCACGACTGGCGCTGTGGCCAAGCGTTTGGGCCGCGAATGGATCGGCTGCGAGCGTGAGGCGGATTATCGCAAGGTCGCGACAGCACGCATCGAAAAGGAATTGCCGCTCGATGAAAGCGCGCTCGCTACGATGCAGAGCCGCAAGACCCAGCCGCGTGTGGCCTTTGGTGCAGTGGTAGAAGCCGGTTTACTCAAGCCCGGAACCGAGATTTTCGATAAGAAGCGCCGCTGGAAAGCGACCGTGCGAGCCGATGGCAGCATTGAATGCATCCATTCGACAGGCTCAGGGCAGGTCAAGGAAACTGGCTCGATCCACGGCGTTGGCAAGACATTGCAGGACGCGCCAAGCTGCAACGGCTGGACCTTCTGGCATTACGAGGCTGGCGGGCCAAATGGCGAACAGGAAGTGAAGCCGATCGATGCCGCGCGCGGGTTGTATCTGCTGGCGGCGGAGGACTAATTTTTCTCCGTCATTGCGAGGAGCCGCAGGCGACGCGGCAATCCAGTTGCGATGGAACTGGATCGGGTGGCCTCGGCCGACTTCGTCCCGCTTCGCTCGCAATGACGAGGTGTCTTTCCTACAAGACCACCAGCACGCTCCATTCGGTGCATGACACGCCCGCACACCTTGATTGCCTTACGGTTGCACGCTTTCATGACGCCTGAAGCCGGTCTTGCAGCTTTTCTGCCTCAGGACACTGCTCCATGTGCTCCACATTAGCAGCAAATCATTGAAAGCAAACGCATGACCGATACGCTCTACATCCAGCCGATCAGCTTCGTTTCCGGACCGCAAGCGGTGGAAGGCGATGCCGTGCGGCTGGCGGGCGGCATGGTCTATGCGCGGGAATTTGCCGTCATCTTGCGCCGTGAGGGCAAGGTGGTCAGCCGCGAGATTGCTACCTCCGAAAGCATCGCCGATGCTTTGGCGGGCCTGCCTGATGAGCTTGGAGCCGATGCTGAAAGGCAGTGGTCCGCCCTGCGCATGGCGCACCCGCCTATGGAACTGGGCGGACGCACCATCCGGCTCGATCAGCCGCAGGTGATGGGCATTCTCAACGTCACGCCGGACAGTTTTTCCGACGCTGGCAAGTTCCTCGACGACCCCGAAGAGATGCAGGCCCATGCCGCCAAGATGCATGAGGCAGGCGCGGCCATCATCGACATCGGCGGTGAAAGCACGCGTCCGGGCGCAAAGGCGGTCTGGGAAGGCGAGGAAACAGAGCGGGTGCGCCCGGCCATCGAACATTGCGTGGCAATGGGCGCGGCGGTCAGCGTCGATACGCGCCGCCCCGCCGTGATGGAAGCTGCGTTGGAGGCGGGCGCGCATATCATCAATGATGTATCGGCACTGCGTTATGATCCGCGCAGTCTTGAATTTGCCGCATCCAGCGGTGTGCCGGTGATCCTGATGCACGCGCCGGGGTCGGGAGAGAATCTCCACGCAGATGGTGACTATGACGCGGTCGCTTTCGATGTGTTCGATTTCCTGAAAGAGGCGCGCGACCGCGCGATTGCGGGCGGAGTGGCGCAAGAACGCATTGTGCTTGATCCGGGCATCGGCTTTGGCAAGTCGCTGGCGGACAATCTCAATATTCTGAACCACTTGCCGATGTACCATGCGTTGGGTTGCCCGCTGCTGCTTGGCGCAAGTCGCAAGCGCATGGTCGGCGCGCTCAGCAATGAAGCGGCGGCGCATCAGCGCAGTGGCGGTTCGCTCGCGCTGGCGCAGCTCGGCATGGATGCAGGTGTGCAATTGCTGCGGGTGCATGACGTGTTCGAGACGGTGCAAGCACGCAATGTCTGGCGCGGGCTGCGTGATGCGGCTCTGACGGATTTTGCCGGGCTGGCTGACTGATATCGCGAGGGTCTTCGCGCTGGAATTCGATACCTCAGAATTGGATACTGGCGCGCACCTGTTCCAATGCCTCGCGCCCGGTGTCTATTCCATCGGTAAAGCGATCAGCCAGCAACAGCGTGCGCCCATTTGCAGGAAGGAAAGTATAGCGGGTTGTCGTGTGAGCGGATTGATGAACGAATGACATGCCTTCGTGACCATTCACCGAAACCGACTCCAGAGCGCCCTGCGCCGGAGTGGCGCGGGCCAGGGCTGTTGTGTAATCGGCCAGAGGCCGCTCCAGCAGTGCCAGGGCAAAGCCGACTTCGACATTGGCCGAGCAGCTATGGCCATCGCTCATGCTGCCGAAAGAGCACGCATCTTCTCCCAGCTTGGCCGCCAGCGAAGTCGGGATGAACTTAATGGCGAAAACTGTGTGCTCAAATTGAGGCGGCAAGGCGAGATCAACCTCGGCGCGCGTCAGAGTTGCAGGATCGTAGCTGTAATGCACCGTGCCAAGCGTGCCTTGCGCAAGGTTGGCGCTGCTTGAGATGGGAGCGGGGGTGGTAGTTTCACCAGCGTCGCTTCGCTGATCTGGCGTATCGTCACAAGCTGCCACGGCAAGAG
>DFBR01000152.1:2568-5467 GCA_002367375.1 Erythrobacter sp. UBA3075
CAAAATCCGTCAGGCGGCGTTGTCGATACCCAGATCGGAGAGCTTCCGGTACAATGTTGAGCGTCCGATGCCGAGGCGGCGAGCGACTTCGGTCATGCGGCCGCGATAGTGCCCGATGGCGAGGCGGATAACATCGGCCTCAATCTCTTCAAGCGGGCGCAAATTGCCATCGCTGGCGTAGAGTTGGACACCGGCGCTTTCGCGGACGGGAACCTCGGGCGGTTCGAAATCACCGACGATCTCGCGCAGATGGGGGAAGTCTTCGGCGGTCAAAGCGTCGCCATCGCAGAAGACGGCGGCGCGGAACAGGACGGCTTGCAGTTGGCGGACATTGCCCGGCCATTCAAAAGCGCCAAGCAATTGGAGGGCGTCTGTGGTGATGCCAAGCGGGCGCAGGCCCGGCTGTTCAGCAATACGTTCAAGGAAATGACGAGCAAGCGCGGCGACATCGCCGGTGCGGTCGCGCAGCGGAGGCAGTTCGACAGAGGTGCGCGAGAGAGCCGCCAGCAAGGTCTCGCGGAAATGTCCGGTCGCGACCATATCTGCAAGCGGAAGGTTGCTGGCGGCGATGATTCGCACATCGACCTTGAAGGCATATTGCGCACCAATCGGCTTGACCTGAGCGCTTTCGACCACCTCGGCGAGGCGATCCTGCAAATCGGTGGGAAGGCGATCAATCTCGTCGAGCACCAACGTTCCGCCATCGCATTGCTGGATAGCGCCAATTTGCTGCTCGAATGCGCCAGGGAATGCGCCCTTCTCGTGACCGAAAAGGACCGATTCCAGGCTGCTCGCTGGAACACCGGCAATATTGAGCATCCGAAACGAGGTTTTCGCGCGCGGACTTGCTCCATGCATCGCACGGATCAGCATTTCCTTGCCGGTGCCGCTTTCGCCTTCGATCAGCACATGGCCGTGCCCGCGCGCAGCCTTGGCCGCCTTGGCCAGCGCGTCGCGGAAGGGCGGGGCGGTGCCGACCATCGCATCGAAATCGAGCTCGGCATCCATCTTTTCCGAAAGAGGGGTAAGCTCATCTTGCGGCGTTTCGCGCGTTGTTGTGTTGAGCAGTGCCTGCATCAGCCGGTCGGGCGCGACGGGCTTCACGAGATAATCTGTGGCCCCCGAGCGCATCGCCTCCACAGCAAGCTGCGGGCTCGTGCTGGTGGTGAGCATCAGGATCGGCAGCGCAGGGCGGCGATCCTTCAACTCGGCAATCAATTCGCAGGCGCGGTCGCCCGGCACCCATTGATCGAGGATAATCGCCGAAAGCTGCATTCCCTGGCGCGTGCCCAGCGTGGCAATTGCCGTTTCGGTATCGCTGACGACCAGCGTGCGCCAGCCCTCGCGCCCGGCAAGCGCGGAGATCAGCCGACTTTGCGCCGGTTCATCATCAATCAGCATCAATAGCCGCTGTTCGGGCTCTGCCATGCGCTTCTACCATGCGGGCCCGGGATATCCGGGCGGGAAGCAACTTTGCTAGCAGGCGCGGGTAAAAAGCCGATTAAGCACGTCTTTGCGGCGAATTAACCTTTTGCCACCGCACTCGCGCTCCAGATCTATTGCAATGCACGGCACACAGGGCTTGAGCGATCTTCTTTCGGACGATAGGGCATTACATAACAGGGTTTCGCCAACCAAGGGGTAAAGATACAAATGGGCAATTCGCAAGATATGAAGGCCGCAGAAGCCACGTATTCGAGCTTCATCAGCATGCTGAAATGGGCTGTTCCACTGCTCGCGGTGATTACGTTTATCGTCGTATTGCTGATCGCCTGACCGAATGCGGATAGCGGTCCTGAAAGAGCGGGCAGCAGGCGAAAGCCGCGTTGCCGTCACGCCTGAAACGGTCAAGAAATTCGCTGCTCTGGGGGCGACACTGGCGGTAGAAGAAGGCGCTGGCGTTGCTGCTTCGATCACCGATGAAGCCTACCGCGAAGCCGGTGCGGAAATCGGCTCTGCCAGCACAGTGATCAAGGATGCTGACATTGTGCTGGGCGTCCAAGCGCCCGATGCGGACTCGCTGAAAGGCGCCAAGCCGGGCGCATGGGTCGCGGCAACATTCGATCCTTTCGGCCAGAAAGACCGTGTGGAGGCTTACGCCAAAGCCGGTTTTGAAGCGCTGTCGATGGAATTTATGCCGCGCATTACCCGTGCGCAGAGTATGGACGTGCTCTCCAGCCAGTCCAACCTCGCCGGATACAAGGCCGTGATCGCCTGCGCGAACACCTATGGCCGCGCGTTCCCGATGATGATGACTGCGGCTGGCACGGTGAGCGCCGCCAAGGTTTTCGTGATGGGTGTGGGCGTCGCAGGCCTTCAGGCGATTGCCACGGCCAAGCGGCTGGGCGCGCAAGTTTCGGCAACCGATGTCCGCTCCGCCACCAAGGAACAGATTCAGTCGCTCGGCGCAAAGCCGGTCTTCGTCGAAAGCGTCGAGGGTATCGAGGGCGAAGGTTCGGGCGGCTATGCCACCGAAATGAGCGAGGAATACCAGAAGGCGCAGGCCGAACTGGTCAGCAGCCACATCGCCAAGCAGGATATCGTCATCACGACCGCGCTGATCCCGGGCCGCGCCGCGCCGCGCCTGATCTCCGACGCGCAAATCGCAACGATGCGCGAAGGCAGTGTGATCTTCGATCTCGCGGTTGCGCAGGGCGGCAATGTCGAAGGCTCCAAGCCTGATGAGACGGTCGAGAAGCACGGCGTAAAAATCTTCGGCTTCTCCAACACAGCAACACATCTGGCAGCAGATGCCAGCGCATTGTTCAGCCGCAATTTGTACAACTTCCTCAATGCTTTCTGGGACGCGGAACAGGGTAAGCCTGTGCTCGACGAAGAGATTGGTGATGCCGTGCGGCTGACGCAGGGTGGGGCTGTGGTGAATGAGAGGCTGAAGGGG
>DFBR01000097.1:0-4061 GCA_002367375.1 Erythrobacter sp. UBA3075
TCGCTCTCGATCAGTTCGCTCGGAATCGCAGCAGTGTTCACGGCAACAAAAGGCCCAGATTTCCGGCTCCCCAGCTCATGAATGGCTTCGGCCACCAATTCCTTGCCGGTCCCGCTCTCGCCGAGCACCAAGACGGAAAGATCATTGTGCAGCACGCGGGTAATCAGGCGGTACACCTCCTGCATCGGTTTGCTGCGGCCGATCAGCGGCAGGCCATCGGGATCTTCGCCAGTCTCTATCACACCCTTCGCGCCGCCATCCGCAGCCTGTCTTGCCGCGCGGACAACGTCATCCAGATCAAACGGTTTGGGGAAATATTCAAAAGCACCGCGATCAATTGCACGGACCGCTGTGTCGAGCGTGTTCTGCGCCGACAGAATGATGATCGGCATGTCCGGGAAAGCATCGCGCACTTTGCCGAGCGTTTCGATCCCGTCGCCATCGGTCAGCATGACATCGGTGAGCATGACGTCATAGCGGCTGCCCGTCAGCGCCGCATCACGCCCGACTACGCTTTCTTGCACATCCACAGCGAAGCCTTCGCCTTCCAGACCCACTGTCAGGACGGTGGCAATTGCGGTGTCGTCTTCAACAAGTAATGCCCGACGGTTCATAATCCGAAATCCTTCATCATACGCTACCGCGCCATTGGCAGATGGATGCGGAAATGCGTCCATCCGCCAGCTTCATCACGTTCGTGGCTGACCCTGCCATCCATGTCG
The DNA here is from genome assembly GCA_002367375.1 of Erythrobacter sp. UBA3075. Lineage (GTDB taxonomy): Bacteria > Pseudomonadota > Alphaproteobacteria > Sphingomonadales > Sphingomonadaceae > Alteraurantiacibacter. The sequence goes on from DFBR01000097.1 coordinate 723, forward strand.
CGCATCAGTTTTTGAACCAGCGCCAGGCCAAGGCCCTGCCCCTGCTGTTTACTGGAAACGAACGGCTCAAAAATGTGGTCGCGCAGGGACGGGTCTATGCCTGCGCCATTGTCGCTGATCTGCACTTCAATGGGCAGTTTGAGCGGCCGGCCAAGACGCATGACATTCATCACGACACCGCTGACAAAGCGTGTGCGGATTATCACTTGCGGCGCAGGATCATCGCTCGCTGCATCGCGCGCATTGGACATCAGATTGACGAGCACCTGCACCAGCGCGCCGTCATTGCCCAGTACCGGTGGCAGCGATGGATCGAATTCTTCTGACCACATCAGGGCATCGGAACCACCCAGCGTGACCGTTTCAAGCGCGCGGCGGATCGAATGATGCAGATTGATCGGAGAGACAGGCTCAGACTGCTCTCGTCCAAGGCGCTGCATCCGGTCGATAAGCTGCGCGATACGGTCCACCTCGTCAGTGATAAGGCCGGTCAGCTTACGCTCGCCCTCCCCCAACTTGCGACCAAGCAATTGCGCGGCCCCGCGGATGGCGGCGAGTGGATTCTTGATTTCGTGCGCCAGCACCGCCGGTCCGCGCAGCGCAGGTCGCCGATCCTGCTCCTCGAACCGTTCACCCTGGCTGGCATCTGACAAAGTAAGGACACGCCAGCCCGGATGGCTGCTGATGGGAGAAACCGTCAGATTTATGCGGAGCTTCTGTTCGTCCACCGTCAGATCAATTCCGCGCGCAATCATCTGCGCGTCTTCTTCGGTCAGCCCGTCACCGATCCTGCGCTGACCGAATTGCAGAACTTCGAGAAGCTGTTGCCCTTCGAACCGCGATGCGCTGGCCCCAAGCAAGACTTCTGCTGCCGGGTTTACTTCAGCAATCGAATGGTCAGGCGCGATCAGCAATAGGGCGAAAGACAGGCCACCAATCTGGTCGCGCGGTTTCGGGACCCGGCCTTGCGCCTCGGCAAAGCTCACGCGGCGCGTCGCCTCAGGAATGGTTCGTAGAAGCGTTCAAGTTCGCCCAGCACCTGTTTTGCATCGTCGATGAAATTCACCTTGTTGCGGAAGTCGGCGCTGCCGTGCAGCCCCTTGGTGTACCAACCCAGATGCTTGCGCGCGATCTTAACGCCGACATCTTCGCCGTAATGCTCCAGCATGCCTGCATAATGTTCGAGAAGCGTTTCATATTGTTCGTCAAAGCTCGGGCTTTCCAGTTTCTCGCCGGTCTTCCACCAATGCATCACCTGACCCAGCAGCCAAGGCTTGCCGTAAGCGCCACGACCGATCATCAGCCCGTCCGCGCCAGATTGGTCGAGCGCCTTGGCCGCATCCTCAATGGTGCAGATATCGCCGTTCACGATGACAGGAATCGAGACCGCATCTTTCACCGAACTGATGAACGACCAGTCGGCGCTGCCTTTATACATCTGGTTGCGGGTGCGGCCATGGACTGTCACCAGCTTCACGCCCAAATCCTCGGCAATATGCGCGAGTTCAGGTGCATTAAGGCTGGCATGGTCCCAGCCCATGCGCATCTTGACGGTGACAGGCACCTTCACCGCCTTGACCGTCGCTTCCATCAGCTTGCGGGCCAAAGGCACTTCACGCATCAGTGCACTGCCAGCAAACTGACCTGTCACCTTGCGCACGGGGCAACCGAAATTGATGTCGATAATCGCCGCGCCCTGATCTTCGCTGAGCCGTGCCGCATCGGACATGCTTTCCGGATCACAGCCGACCAGCTGCATCGAGACCGGGTCTTCGCTCTCGTGCCAACGGGCTTTCTGGATAGACTGACGGGTCTCGCGAATCGCGGCCTCGCTCGCGATCATTTCGGTGACATTGAGACCCGAGCCATAGCGCCGCACCAGTTGGCGAAACGGCATATCTGTCACACCTGTCATCGGCGCGAGCACGACCGGACAATCAATCCGCACGGGACCGATTTCGATGGGCGTGATCGCCGGAGGAGATGGATTTACGCTATCATTCATGTCTCGTGCCTAAAATATAGGCAGGCGCATAGAAGATTGCGACCCGCGGCTCAAGCAGGTAGCGCGCGAGGCCGAAATGACTACTTCGTCCACCCAACCCGCCAGTTTCGCCGCGATCATCGTCGCTGCGGGCAAAGGCCTGCGCGCCGGACAACCGCTGCCCAAGCAATTTGCGCTGTGGCGCGGCAAGCCGGTGGTGCGCCACTCGGCGCAGGCCTTGGCCGATGCGGGTGCAGAGCAGATCGTGGTCGCCATACCCGAAGGTGCCGACAGCGTGGCTGAGGCAGCGCTCGGCGGGATTGAAGGCGTGCAACTGACTACTGGCGGCGCGACACGGCAGGAGAGTGTCCGGCTGGCGCTGGAAACGCTCGCCGGCAATCCACCGGCAAATGTGCTGATCCACGACGCCGCACGACCAGATTTGCCAGACGCGGCCGTCGAACGCTTGATCGACGCGCTGGATCAGCACTGCGGAGCAATCCCGGTGCTCCCCGTCGTCGATAGCCTCGTAACCGCCGAAAGCGACGTCATGTCAGGCACCGCGCCTCGCGAACACATGCGCCGCGTGCAGACACCGCAAGCCTTTCGCTTCGCCGAAATTCTTGTCGCCCACCGCGCTTGGGAAGGCGCACCAACCGCCGGAGATGATGCGCAGGTGCTGCGCGCCGCCGGACACGATATCGCGCTGGTTGATGGCGACGAACGGCTCCACAAACTCACTTTCGCCGAGGATTTCATGGACCACCACGCCCCGCCCCTTCCGGCAATGCGAGTCGGCACTGGCTTCGACGTTCATCGCCTTGCTGCGGGTGAGGATTTGTGGCTGTGCGGTGTGAAAATCGACCACCACAAGGGTCTCGCTGGACATAGCGATGCCGATGTCGGACTTCATGCCGTGGTGGATGCTATTCTGGGAGCTTGTGCGCAAGGCGATATCGGCGATCACTTCCCGCCCAGCGATCCGCAATGGAAAGGTGTGCCGTCTTCCCGTTTCGTCGAACATGCAGTCAAACTGGCCGCTGAATCAGGGTGGAGCGTGGGCAATGTCGACCTCACCCTGATCTGTGAAGCGCCCAAGATTGGGCCGCACCGTGATACGATGCGCGCGACCCTTGCCGAAATGCTTGGCGTTTCGGTACAATCGGTCAGCGTAAAGGCGACAACAACTGAGAAACTCGGCTTCACCGGACGCGGCGAAGGGATCGCCGCGCAGGCGGTGGCAACATTGATCGCAAAGGCAGGCTCTTGATGAGCGACTCCATACTACCCGACGATATCGTGCAATTTGCGCAGCGCGTGGTTGACGAGAACGCTGCGGCAGGTCGCAAGATCGT
>DFBR01000097.1:4099-6672 GCA_002367375.1 Erythrobacter sp. UBA3075
GTCACCTATTCCAACGAATCCAAGCAGACAGAACTGGGTGTGCCGCTCGACATTATCGACGCTTTCGGCGCGGTTTCGATCGCCTGCGCATTCGCCATGGCGCAAGGCGCGCTCGATCACAGCGATGCAGATGTTGCTGTTGCGGTCAGCGGCATTGCCGGGCCAGGTGGTGGAACCGATCTCAAGCCCGTCGGGACAGTGGTTTTTGCCCGGGCCATTCGCGGCGAGCATGAACCGTTGGCCGACGAACGCCTGTTCGAAGGCGAAAGCCGTGCTGGAGTGCGCCGTCAGGCGACGCTTTGCGCGCTGGAGCTATTGCTGCCGTAGAGTTCTTCGGCGCGTGTTTCAAAAGCAGATACCATCTTGCGAAAGGCACGGTCTATATATTGGCCCGCCAGTGTTTCGAACATCAGGTTCTTGAACGCAAAATCGACACAGAAATCGATCTCGCAGGCGCCCTCTCCCACGTCACGGAACGTCCAATTGTTGTCGAGGTCGCGCAGCGGACCGTCGATGTAGTGGACGTTGATGGTATGTGGGTGCTCTTTCACTACCTTGGAAGTGAACTTTTCGCGCAAGGCCTTGAAGCCAACGAGCATGTCTGCCGTCATCTCGGTATCGCTGTCCCGGCGTACGCGCGTGGCGACCACCCAGGGCAGGAATTCGGGATAACTGTCGACATCGGCGACGAGGTCGAACATTTGCTCCGCGCTATAGGGGAGACGCCGGGTTTCGCGGATCGACGGCATCAGGCCCCTTTCGCAGCAGCCTTGGCCAGTTTTGCCTCTCGCGCGGTGCGCATTTCGGCAAAGTCATCGCCTGCGTGATAGCTTGAGCGGGTCAGCGGTGTGGAGGCGACCTGCAGGAAGCCCTTGGCCCGCGCGATCGCGCCATAAGCGCTGAAGGCCTTGGGTGTCACGAATTCCTCTACATTGGCGTGTTTCGGAGTGGGCTGGAGATACTGCCCCATCGTCATGAAATCGACATCCGCGCTTCGCATATCGTCCATCACCTGATGCACCTCCAGCCTCTGTTCACCCAATCCCAGCATGATGCCGGATTTGGTGAAAATCATCGGGTCGTGGCTCTTCACTTCTTCCAGCAAACGCAGCGAGGCATAGTACCGCGCGCCGGGCCGGATCGTCGGATAAAGACGCGGCACCGTTTCAAGGTTGTGATTATAAACATCTGGCCCAGCTTCACAAATTGCCTCAACTGCGGGGCGCATCTTACCCCGGAAATCAGGCGTGAGAATCTCGATGGTCGTGGTCGGCGTCTCGCGGCGAAGCGCCTTGATCACCTTGACGAATTGACTGGCGCCGCCATCGGGAAGATCATCCCGGTCAACGCTGGTGATGACGATGTGCTCCAGGCCCATTTTGCCCGCAGCTACCGCTGTGTTTTCCGGCTCCATCGGATCAACGATGCGCGGCATCCCGGTCTTGACGTTGCAGAAGGCGCAGGCGCGTGTGCAGACATCGCCAAGGATCATTACTGTCGCGTGCTTCTTCGTCCAGCATTCGCCGATGTTCGGGCACGCCGCTTCCTCGCACACGGTGTTAAGGTTGAGATCGCGCATCAGCTTGCGCGTTTCATGATACCCCTTGGAAACGGGCGCTTTCACGCGAATCCAGTCGGGCTTGCGTTGGCGTTGCGGGCGATCACCGTCGGGTGCAGGTGCGTTGGATAGATCGGTCATTTCGAGGACCATTTAGGGAAGCCTCTTGCCAGTGGCAATGCTGCGCGGCAGGAGAACACGCATGCAGACAGATTCCTCCGCCATGAGCGCCCTTCTCGACGGCTATCACCGCTTTCGTGAAACTGGATATTCAGCCGAGCATGAACGCTGGGAACAGCTCGCCAACGGCCAATCTCCCAAGACGATGGTGATTTCCTGTTCTGACAGCCGCGTCGACCCAGCACAGATCTTCGATGTGGCTCCGGGCGAGCTATTCGTCGTGCGCAATGTCGCCGCGCTGGTCCCGCCGTTCGAAACAACGCCAGGGCGACATGGTGTCTCTGCAGCGCTGGAATTTGCCATACAATTCCTGAAAGTGGAGCAAGTTGTCGTGCTCGGCCACGGGATGTGCGGCGGCTGCCAAGCGGCGCTGACGCAGAATTTGCATGGCAATGCGCCCGGGGAAGGTGGCTTCGTCGCCAAGTGGATCGACATGCTCGACGAAGTGCGCGATCCGATTGCAACTGCGCATGGCACAACCGGAAGGGTGGCAGAACGCGCGATGGAACTCGCCGCCGTCAAAGTCAGCCTCCAGAACCTGCGGACCTTTCCCTGTGTGCAAGAGAAGGAAGCGCAAGGCGATCTGACATTACGCGGTGCCTATTTCGCCATCTCCGACGGCGTGTTGCACCTGCTTGATGAAGATAGCGGAGATTTCGGCCCCGCGTGACAATGCGCGCCTTGCACAGCCCTGCCCGCTCCTCCATCTAACCGTCATGCCTCAAACTGAACTCAAGAACATCGCCCTGCTCATCGACGCAGACAATGCCAGCCACGCAGGGATTGACCCCGTGCTGACCGTCCTCGCCGAGCTGGGGCAAGTCAATATCCGCCG
>DFBR01000097.1:6744-7145 GCA_002367375.1 Erythrobacter sp. UBA3075
ATCGCAATGGCGATCGACGCGATCGATCTGCTGAATGCTGGCAAAGTCGATGGCTTTGGCATCATGAGCAGCGACAGCGATTTTACGCCGCTCGTCACCCGGCTGCGGCAGGACGGGATGATCGTCTATGGCTTTGGCCAGAGCAAGGCGCCCGAGGCGTTCAAGTCCGCCTGTACACGCTATATCGATGTCGATCAGCTGATCCGCACGAACTCGGCTGACGAAAAGAATAGCGGCGATGCTGCACCATTGGATCAGGAATTGGTCGAGCTGCTAGGCGACGCATGGAAAGCCGCCAGCCGCGATGACGAAGGCTTCGCGCGGCTCCACGAGGTTGGCCAGATCGCTGGCAATCGCTCCAGTTTCGACGTGCGCAACCACGGGTTCAAGCGTCTGTCCGA
>DFBR01000097.1:7230-15627 GCA_002367375.1 Erythrobacter sp. UBA3075
GCGCCTGGCTAGACTCCGCAGACGGCGGTGCCAGTGCCGGTATAGACTACCCGGTCCCAACGGTCATACAGCCACAGGGTGCCTTCGTAGGAGGTATCCTCGATCTCGCCCTCGGCAACAATGTCGTCGATGGCGAGGCGCAAGGCATATTGGCGACTGTTGTATAGCGTCCGGCTATTGGCCGGCAATTCGCGCGATCCGGGATCGGCGGCAAAACGCATCAGCTCGCCATCAATCTTCATATAGGCATCGGTTTCGCGAGCGATCACCCGCACCCCCATGCTGGTGCCCGGCGCATAGGAGCAGGCGAGGCCGAGCAGGTCATTGGCTTCCATATCGGGATAGCCGATCGTTTCCGGCACAACCTCAGCCAGTGGAGGCTCTGCATCATTGGCTTCGCGCACACGTTCTACCACCGCCGCATCATAGCTTTCCTGCTCCGCATCCAGCGGCGCCTCACCACAAGCTGCAGTGAGCAAAATCACGGTAGAAATCGCAATACGCAGCATCAATGCCTCCCGAACAGCTTCTCGACATCATCCATCGACAGTTTGACCCATGTCGGACGGCCATGATTGCACTGACCTGAGCGCGGTGTCGATTCCATTTCGCGCAGCAGCGCGTTCATCTCCGCTACGTTGAGCACTCGCCCTGCTCGCACCGACCCGTGACAGGCCATCGTAGCGAGAACGTGCTCGATCTTCTCGGTCAGAAGCAGCGATGCACCATGTTGGGCAATATCGTCCGCCAGATCGCGCAGCAGTGGGTGCGGGTCACCTCCCTTGAGCGCGCCCGGCATGGCGCGCACCAGCATGGCGTCGGGACCGAACCGCTCGATCATCAGGCCAAGGGCGGCAAAATGCTCAACCTGTTCCTCAAGCCGGTCGCAGCTTGGCTCATCCAGTTCGACAACTTCGGGCATCAGCAGCGCCTGACTGGCCGCCACCTTGTCCCCCGCGCCAGCTTCCCGAAGCCGTTCAAGCACAATGCGTTCATGCGCGGCGTGTTGGTCCACCAGCACCAACCCGTCAGCCGCTTCGGCAACGATATAGGTGTTGGCGACTTGCCCGCGCGCGATGCCCAGCGGATAGTTCTCAGCATTGCCGGGCAGAGCATCAGCTTCCGCGGCCCTGCCCTGCGGCAGTGCTGCATCGTGATCGAGCGCGACAGTGCCCGCGTCCCAACCAGCTGGCGCCTCGGCAACGCGGGCTTGGGATCCGCCAGACCAGTCACGCCCGGCGAAAATGGAACGCAAGGCGGGTGAAGGCTCGTCACGCAGCGGCTCGGCCTGCCACCGTGCCATCGCGCCACTGTCAGGAGCCTGAGCGCTGCGACGGTCGCCGGTCGAAAGCGCCTGCCGCAACCCGCTCACGATAAAACCACGCACCGCCGCAGCATCGCGAAAGCGCACTTCGGTCTTGGCCGGATGCACATTCACATCGACATCGGCAAAGGGGATATCCAGGAACAGTGCCAGCACCGCATGGCGATCACGCGCCAGCATTTCGGCATAGGCCCCGCGCACCGCGCCCGTCAGCAATCGGTCTTTCACCGGGCGACCATTGACGAACAGATATTGGTGATCGGCCACGCCGCGATTGTATGTTGGCAAACCGGCGACCCCGGTCAGCCGCATCACGCCCTCCCCGCTCGGGCGCTCAAGGTCGATCTCAACGGCATTGTCGGCCAGTTCGCGTGCTACGATCTGGGCGACCCGCGCGCTGGCATCCTGCCCTTCCTGCACTGCAAAGATGCGTCGCTCGCCATGTTCAAAGGTGAACGCGACATCGGGTCGGGCCATTGCAAGGCGGCGCACAACATCATTGCACGCGGCATATTCGCTGCGCGGCGTGCGCAGGAATTTGCGCCGTGCCGGGATCTTGGCGAAGAGGTTTTCGACCCGCACCCTCGTCCCCGGCGGCAAAGCCACTGGGCCTTCATCCACCAGTGCGCCATGATCGACCACTCTGCGCCAGCCCTGCTCGCTGCTGCGGGGGCGGCTCTCGATAGTCAGCTTGGCCACACTACCGATTGAAGGCAGCGCCTCGCCACGAAAGCCCAGCGTGGCGACTTGCTCAATAGCTTCATTGGGCAATTTCGACGTCGCGTGGCGTTCAAGCGCCAATGCCATTTCGTCCGCGGACATTCCGCACCCGTCATCGGTCACTTCAATCGCGCCCAGCCCGCCTTCAACAATCGACACGGTGATCCGACGGGCTCCTGAGTCGAGTGCATTCTCGATCAATTCCTTGAGCGCAGATGCCGGACGCTCCACCACTTCGCCAGCGGCAATGCGGTTTACAAGCGTTTCGGGAAGGCGGCGAATATGCGGCATTTTGGCTTCCTATAGACCAAGCGGCGCTTTTTCGAGCCGAACCGGGGCAAAACTGTTCTGTTTTCGACAAATTTTTTGGCGTTTCTCGCGCCAGCGCGTTAAGGGGCGTGACCTTCCGCAGCGCAGAGATGTCTCATCGCGGGTTCTCGCGGGTTTGGCGGCAATTCAAATAACGGGTTATTCGATGGGTTCTTTTTTCTCCAATCTCTTCAAATTCGGTTCGCAGAACATGGCCATCGACCTTGGTACGGCCAATACGCTTGTTTACGTGCAGGACCGCGGAATCGTGCTCAATGAATCTTCGGTCGTCGCGATTGAGACGATCAATGGCGTGAAGCGGGTGAAGGCCGTGGGCGATGATGCGAAGCTGATGATGGGCAAGACGCCCGACAGCATCGAAGCGATCCGTCCTTTGCGTGACGGTGTCATCGCCGACATTGAAATCGCCGAAGAGATGATCAAGCACTTCATTCGCAAGGTTCATGGCAAGCGCACATTGCTTCGCTATCCTGAAATCGTGATCTGCGTGCCATCGGGTTCAACCTCGGTCGAACGTCGCGCCATCCGCGACGCGGCGAGCAATGCGGGCGCCTCCGAAGTGTTCTTGATCCTTGAACCCATGGCTGCGGCGATTGGCGCAGACATGCCGGTGACGGAACCTGTTGGTTCGATGGTTGTCGACATTGGTGGCGGCACGACAGAAGTCGCTGTGCTCTCGCTGCGCGGTCTTGCCTATACGACATCGGTACGCACAGGCGGCGACAAGATGGACGAAGCCATCGTTTCGTACGTCCGCCGTCACCATAATTTGCTGATCGGTGACTCCACCGCAGAGCGGATCAAGAAGGATTACGGCGTCGCTACCGTGCCCGATGATGGCGTGGGCGAAACCATCGTCATCAAGGGCCGCGATCTGGTGAATGGCGTGCCTAAGGAAATCAATATCAACCAAGCGCATGTGGCAGAGGCATTGTCCGAGCCGATCGGCGCGATTGTGGAAGGCGTGCGGATAGCGCTGGAGAACACCGCACCCGAACTCGCCGCTGATATCGTTGACCAGGGCATCGTTCTCACAGGCGGCGGCTCGTTGATCCGCGGACTGGACGATCACATCAGAGAAGAAACCGGCCTGCCGGTCAGCATTGCCGAAGACCCGCTTACCTGTGTGGCAGTGGGCACTGGCAAGGCAATGGAGGACCCGATCTACCGCGGCGTCCTGATGACGGCTTAGGCCTTAACACCAACAGGGGGAGCGGGCCGCAATGGCACCGCCTTCGGCGCAAACATCGGGTTCTAACAAGAAGGCGCAGCTGGGCCGCTTTGCCGGCTATGTCTTTGCGAGCGCTGGCGCCGTGATCGGGGCCTTGTTGCTGATCGTCTCGCTATGGCGTCCTGATGCCTTCTACGGCTTGCGCAGCATGGCAACCGACGCGGCATCTCCCGTCGGTGAGGCCGGTGCGGCAACACGGACAGGATCGCGAAGCTTCTTCGAAGCGATTGCAGGCTATTACGATGCCGGCAACAAGAATGCCGAACTTGAGCGCGAGAATGAAATTGCCCGCGTTAGGCTGGCAGAAATGCGTGCGCTGGAGCAGGAAAACGCACGGCTGAAAGCCCTGTTAGATCTGACGGAAGGCGAGATCGAAGCCATCGCCACCGGACGCCTGATCGGCTCAAGCTCGGCCAGCACCCGGCGTTTTGGCTACCTTTCTGCCGGTAGCAATGATGGTGTCGCTGTTGGGATGCCCGTCACTTCCCCCATGGGGCTAGTCGGACGCATCCTTGAAGCCGGAGGCTCTACCTCACGCGTCTTGCTGCTGACCGACCCTGAAAGCATCGTTCCGGTCCGCCGAGCAACCGATGACGTGGTCGCTTTTGCGGAGGGGCGCGCGGATGGCTCCTTGCGTATCAGGCTGATCAATCTTGGCATCAATCCGCTCGAGCTTGGTGATATTTTCGTAACCTCCGGAGCGGGCGGGCTGTTCCGTCCCGGCGTAGCGGTGGCGATGGTGACAGAAATCACCGACGATGGTGCGATTGGGCAATTGCTCAGCAATCCCGCAGCCACCGATTTCGTGGTGATCGAACCGATTTTCGAGCCGGAAGCGGTCGAGGCCTTCGACACACCCCTGCTGACCGATCAGGCCGCTGAAGGCAACGACAGTGAGCCTGCGCCCGGTGATGCGGACTGATGGAGCGTCTTAATCCCAGCGCGCGGCGCGATCAGTTCGGCAGCAAGATCAACCGCGATCACTCTCCGGTACTCGCATATGGCATTCCCTGGCTGATAATCCTCTTCGCATCACTTTCACCGATGCTGCCGATTATCGCACCGGTGCCTATCTTGCCGCCGTTGGGCTATCTTTTCCTGCTCGCATGGCGAGTATTGCGTCCGGGTCTCTTGCCGATGTGGGCAGGCCTTCCGCTCGGCTTCTTCGATGATCTGTTTTCCGGTCAACCACTCGGATCGGGCATCCTGCTCTTTTCGGTAACAATGATCGCGCTTGATCTGATTGAGCAGCGGTTTCCGTGGCGCGGCTTCTGGCAGGACTGGGGCATCGCAACGGTATTCGTGAGCCTGTACCTTGTCCTGACAACGCTGTTCTCCGGTGCCGGATTGCCGCTGGTTCAGTATCCTCTCATCTTGCCGCAGCTAGCCTTGTCCATCCTGCTATTCCCGGTGGTGGCGCAGATTGTATCGCTGCTTGACCGCTTCCGGCTGACGCGCGTGCGCAAAATCGGCTGACTTCATGAATCGCAAGCTCACATCCAACTCACTCAAACAGACATTCGACCGGCGCAGCTTTGTCGTTGGCGCAGTACAAGGCGGGATTGGGTGCCTGCTGGCCGCGCGCATGGGCTATATTGCGGTCGCCGAGAATGAAAAATACGAAATGGAGGCGGAGAGCAATCGGGTGAACCTCACCCTGATACCGCCGCGCCGTGGCTGGATTCTTGACCGTGACGGATCGCCACTTGCCTCCAATCGCGCCGACTTCCGTGTCGACATCATTCCTGAACGGCTGCACGATCCCGAACACACGGTGGAACTGCTGGGAGAACTGCTCGAATTCACCGAAGTCGAGAAGATCGACCTACTCGAACGCGTCGAGCAGTCGCGCGGCTTTGCGGCGGTGCCTGTCGCCAGCGGGCTCGAATTCGACAAATTTGCCGCTGTCAGTGTGCGCCTGCCGGAATTGCCCGGAGTGGTGCCGCAACGCGGATTTTCCCGCTTCTATCCCACGGGAGCGTCAGTCGGCCACCTGATCGGTTATGTCGGCGCACCCAGCCGCGAGGAATACGAGGAAGAGCCGCAACCGCTGCTGCTCACTCCCGGCTTCAAGATGGGCAAAGATGGTCTGGAACAGCAGTTCGAGCAGACTTTGCGCGGAATTCCGGGTGCGCGGCGGGTGGAAGTGACCGCATCGGGCCGCATCGTGCGCGATCTCGAAACGCGCGAGGATGTGCAGGGCCAAGCTGTCCGCCTCACCATCGACGGCCCGTTGCAGGATTACGCGGCGCGGCGACTTGGGCTCGAATCAGGCTCGGTGGTCGTGATGGACTGCGTAACCGGCGATCTCTTGTGCATGGCGTCCATGCCCAGTTTCGACCCGAACAGCTTTTCGGATGGAATTGGGCGCCTCGAATACTCAATGCTGAGCGAGAATGACCGCGTTCCTCTCCGCAACAAGGTGCTGCAGGGCCTTTATCCGCCCGGCTCCACAGTCAAGCCAACGGTTGGCATGGCGCTGCTTGGCGAAGGCATCGATCCAGACGAAACCGTATCCTGTAGCGGCGGACTTCGCGTCGGTGATCGCGTGTTCCGTTGCTGGAACCGCCGCGGGCACGGCCAGACCAATCTGGCCAAGGCGATCTATCAAAGCTGCGATGTCTATTTCTATTCGATGGCCCAGCGCATTGGCATGTGGCCGATTGCAGACGCCTGCAAACGTTACGGCATGCAGCAGCAATTCGATCTGCCGGTAGTAAGCCAGTTTTATGGCACCGTGCCCGATCCCGATTGGAAACAGGAGAAATATGGCCGCGAGTGGCAGGCATTTGACACGGTCAATGCGACCATCGGTCAAGGCTACATGCTCGCCAGCCCACTGCAATTGGCAGTGATGGCGTCGCGGCTTGCAACTTCTGAAATAGTTACGCCGCGCCTGCAGTTCAGCAACACTGTACCGCAATTTTCCGGGATGGGCGTGAGCAACGAATACAAGAACTACATCCGCCAAGCGATGAGCGATGTGGTCAATGGTCCGGGCACAGCGGGCCGCGCGCGCTTGCCGGTGGATGATGTGCTGATGGCCGGAAAGACCGGCACGGCGCAGGTTGTTGGCCTCAACATTTCGGATGGCCGCTCAGGCCCATGGCGCTACCGTGACCACGGTCTATTCATCTTCTTCGCACCGTTTGACAATCCGCGCTACGCGGGCGCAGTCGTGATCGAGCATGGCGGCGGGTCCGGCTCGGCCTATCCAGTCGCGCGCGATGTGATGACCTTCCTTTTCGATCCGCAAAGAGGCCTCGACGCGCTGCATAATCTGGAGCGGCAATGGGGCGGCACCGCGCAACAACGGCTCGACCGGCAATATGCCGAATATGCCAGCGCCGCCGGTGTCGATCTCCCGCCCGCTCCGCCTCCTGTTACACTGGCCCGGCAGGTCGATGCCGAGGCTCGTGCAGCAGCAGCAGAGCCACGCGAGGCTGATACCAATGCGTTTACTCCACGCGATGAAGCCAATCCCCGTGGAGACGGTACGTCGACATGAAAGGGACCGTCGCCCTCCCCGCTCCAATCGCAGAATTTCCATGGCGGGTTGTCCTCCCGCTAACCCTGCTCGTCGCATTCGGAGCGGCAGTCCTCCATTCAGCGGCAGGCGGCTCGATGAGCCCATACGCCTCCTCCCACCTCATCCGTTACGGCGTGTTCCTGATCGTGGCACTGGTGATTTCCTATTTCCCGCAGGATTGGGCGCGGTTTGCCGCCCTTCCCGGCTATATCGCGGTGGTCCTTTTGCTCGTCGCGGTAGAGGCCATGGGTCAGATGGGCGGAGGCAGTCAACGCTGGCTCGAACTGGGTTTCATGAGGCTTCAGCCATCCGAAGTGATGAAGCCGGGAATCGTCCTGATTCTGGCGGCATTTTTCCACACCCTGCCGGTTGGCATGATCAATTCATGGCGCGCGCTGCTGGTGCCGCTTGGTCTGATCGCAATTCCGATGGCTCTCGTATTGCTGCAACCCGATCTCGGAACCTCGCTGGCCATCGCCTTTGGCGGGGTCGTGGTGATGTTTCTCGCGGGGATACCGCAGAAATGGTTCATCGGCGGCGGTATCGCAGCGATTGTGGCCGTTCCGCTCGCCTATATGTTCGCACTCAAGCCATACCAGCAGCAGCGCGTGCTGACCTTCCTTGATCCGGCAAGCGATCCGCAGGGTAGCGGGTATCATATTATCCAGTCTCAAATTGCCATCGGATCAGGCGGCATCAGCGGCAAGGGATTTGGCGAAGGATCGCAAAGCCAGCTCGATTACCTGCCCGAACCGCACACCGATTTCGTCTTCGCCACCATGGCGGAGGAATGGGGATTGCTCGGCGGGCTGCTCGTCCTGCTGATCTTCGGCATCGTATTGCGCTGGGGCCTGATCGTGGCGCGCGATGCGCAGGACCGCTTCTCTCGCCTGCTTGCTGGCGGATTGACGGCCACGATATTCTTCTATGTCGCAGTCAATCTCATGATGGTGATGGGGCTTGCGCCGGTGGTCGGGATTCCCCTTCCTTTCATGAGCCATGGTGGTTCTTCGATGATGACAAATATGCTCTGCGTCGGCGGGATTATGATGGTCGAGCGGTGGAACCGGCGGAACCGCCAGAGCAATTTGTAAGCTGCCCAAGCAAACTTGCCCTTTTCACAGCGCGAACAGCCGCTATATGAGCGCCTCCCGACGATTCGCCACGCGGCCCATCGCAGGGAACACCAGCCTTTTCGTTGGTACGGACGCATAGCTCAGTTGGTAGAGCAGCTGACTCTTAATCAGCGGGTCCTTGGTTCGA
>DFBR01000085.1 GCA_002367375.1 Erythrobacter sp. UBA3075
GGGTCTGGACGGCGCGCAGCTATCCGCCATCCGTGTGGTCGGAGACTCGATGGAGCCGCTGCTGCGCGAAGGTGATGAAGTGCTGGTTGACCGCCGCGATCAGCCCTTCCGCGATGGCATTCACGTTGTCCGCATCGATGACAGCCTGCTGGTCAAACGTGTCGCCAACCAAGGGGCAGGGCGCTTTTCGCTGCTCAGCCAGAACCTCGCCTACCCGCCCATTCAAGTGAAGGTGGAGGAGCTGGACGTTGTGGGGCGCGTGGTTTGGAAGAGCGGGCGGGTCTAGCCCCAACCCGCCTGCCGGTAGGCGAAATCGTCGTTCCAGATTTTCGACATATGGCTGATCTTGCCGTCCTTGAACTGAATGTAATAGGTAAAATCGCTTGAAACAGCCTTGCCTGTTGGCGGGACCGGGCCGCCATCCTGGGTGTGGGTGCCCTTGAAAATGGCGGTTGCTGAAACCGCCTCACGTTCTTCATCCACGCCGAATGCGAGCATTTCATAATGCGCATCTGGCATCATGTCGCCGATGCCGCCCATCCAGTCGGTGTAGGCTTGCAACGTTTGGGTCTCTGCGAGCGAATCGCACTGTGCGCTGAAGGTTGCGCCTTGGTGGCACCACTGCTTGCAAACGTCCCAGCCTTTCGCGCTTTCGCAGGCGTCGAAAAAGGCAAATGCGTCGTCTTTGATTGTCATGAAATTTCCCCTCATTGCGCGGCCCTGTTGCACCGATGCGCGAAACATTGTGAGGTGCGCCCGAACTTGTCCAGCAGCATTGGACGCTTGCAACGCGCCTTCCGCGCCGCCATCTCCCGCGGATGACCACTCCATCCCCCATCCGCGCCGCCATCGTCCCCGTTACGCCGTTCCAGCAGAACTGCTCTCTGGTGTGGTGTACCAAGACCATGCGCGGGGTTCTGGTTGATCCGGGCGGGGAGCTGGGCAAGCTCAAAGAGGCTGTCGCAAAGGCAGGGGTCACGCTGGAGAAGATCCTGCTCACCCATGGCCATGCCGACCATTGCGGTCAGGCAGGTATGCTTGCCGAAGAACTGGGCCTGCCGATCGAGGGGCCGCATGAGGCGGACCGCTTCTGGATCAGTCGGCTGGACGAGGACGGTCCGCGTTTCGGGATGCAGTGCGAAGTCTTTGAACCGACGCGCTGGCTCAACGACGGCGACACGGTCAGTTTTGGCGAGGTTACACTTGATGTCATCCATTGCCCCGGCCACACGCCCGGCCATGTCGTGTTCGTCAGTCGCGAAGCCAATTTCGCCTTTGTCGGTGACGTTCTGTTTCAGGGGAGCATCGGGCGCACCGATTTCCCGATGAGCGACCACCAGTCATTGCTCGACGCGATCACGCAGAAACTGTGGCCGCTGGGCGATGACATCACCTTTGTGCCCGGACACGGCGCGACCAGCACCTTTGGTCAGGAGCGCAAGAGCAACCCCTTCGTCGGAGATGTGGCGATGGCGCGGGGTTAGGTCCCTGTTTAAGCGATCTCGTCAGACGATCTGGAACGCTGCCAGTCCGGCCCAGATAATCCAGACAAGATAGGTTATCATGGTCGCCATAATGCCGATCATGCGCGGTTTGCCGGGCGTGTCCGCCTGCATGCCGAAGGCGTGAACCACGCGGCCAGCCATAAAGACCAGTGCCGAGGCCGCGAGCAACCAACCGGCCTGGCCGGACAATTCCAGCACCAGGATCAGCACCAGTGCAATCGGCGTGAATTCGGTGAAGTTTGAATGCGCCCGCATGTGGCGCGACAGGGTCGCATCGCCGCCATCGCCATGCGCGACCTTGGCCGCATTGCGCGCCTGTCCGCAGCGCACCATGAGCCAAAGATTGATAAGCGCAGCCAGCGCGGCGGCCAGTAGTGTGACATGCAATTGTGCCATTGAGAGGCTCCCCTGTATTCCGGCCTGTATTCCGGCGAACTTGCTAGAAGCCTATCGCTACACTTGCAACGGCGCAAAAACCCGGTATAGGCCGCGCCTTCGCCGTAACCGAGGTATCCCTCTTCGCTGTGCTTGCACGGTGGCTGGGCATCGCCTAGGGCGGCATCCGAACAGTTTTTGAACGAATTTAAGGAACAGGTGCCGCCATGGCTGTCCCTAAAAGAAAAGTATCGCCGCATCGCCGGGGCAATCGCCGGGGGCATCACTCGTTGAAGGCCGAAGCCTTCCACGAATGCTCCAACTGCGGCGAGCTGAAGCGCCCGCACATGCTGTGCAACGCCTGTGGTCACTACAATGGCCGTCAGGTCATTGAGCCCAAGGGCCTTTAAGCCTCCTTATCAGGAAGGATTGAGCGCATGAGCCTACCGCGTATCGCCATTGATGCGATGGGCGGTGATGAAGGCGTGCGCGTGATGGTCCACGGCGCTGCAATGGCACGCCGTCGCCATGACAAGTTCAGCTTCCTGCTGGTGGGTGATGAAGAGCGGATCAAGGCCGGGCTGGAAGATCATCCCGCCCTGCGCGCTGCTTCGGAAATCCTCCATTGCGATGATGTGGTTGGAGGCGACGAGAAGCCCAGCCGCGCCATTCGCCGCGCCAAGACCACCAGCATGGGTCTGGCAATTGAAGCTGTGAAAAGCGGTGATTGCGGCGCTGCCGTCAGCGCGGGCAACACCGGCGCACTGATGGCGATGGGCAAGATTGCCTTGCGCACCATGCCCGGCATTGACCGTCCAGCGCTGGCGGGGCTGATGCCTACGCTCGAAGAAGATGACGTGGTGATGCTGGATCTGGGCGCCAACACCGATTGCGACGCTCGCAACCTAGTGCAGTTTGCGATCATGGGCGCGGCCTATTCGCGCATTGTAACCGGCAAGCCTGCCCCGCGTGTTCGCCTGCTCAATATCGGCACCGAAAGCATCAAGGGCACGGACGATTTGCGCGCAGCGAGCCAGCGTCTGAGCGATGCCACTGGCCTAGCCATGCAGTTCGACGGCTTTATCGAAGCCGACAAGATCAATCGCGGCGAGGTTGATGTTGTGGTGACCGATGGTTTCTCCGGCAATATCGCGCTGAAAGCGATCGAAGGTTCGGCGCGGTTCGTGACTGATCTGCTCAAATCGGCCTTCACCAGCTCACTGCGCTCCAAAATCGGTTTCCTCGTCTCGCGCCCCGCGACTGAATTGCTCAAGCACCATCTCGACCCCAACAATCACAATGGCGGCGTTTTCCTCGGCCTGAATGGTGTGATCGTGAAATCGCACGGCAGCGCCAATGCGCAAGGTGTCGCCAATGCGGTGGACGTGACGGCGCGGCTGCTGGAGGACGATATTACTGATCGCATTACAGCCGATCTCGCCGAAGTCGGTGATGAAATTAACGGCGCAAGTAAAGGCAATGACGCATCCGGCGAAGGGGCCGCGCAATGATTCGCTCGGTTGTGACAGGAAGTGGTTCGGCTCTGCCCAAGCGCTGCGTCAGCAACGAAGAACTGGCGCGCGAAGTTGACACTAGCGACGATTGGATTCGCGAACGGACCGGCATCACCCAGCGCTATATCGCAGGTGATGATGAGACTACGGGTTCGCTTGCCACGGCAGCAGCGCGGGCGGCGATGGCGGATGCGGGCTGCACTATCGATGATATCGACCTGATCGTGCTCGCCACGGCCACGCCTGATCGCACTTTTCCGGCCACCGCCACCACGGTTCAGGCTGCGCTTGGCGGCAAGGGCTTTCCTGCATTCGACGTGGCCGCAGTATGCTCCGGTTTTCTTTACGCACTCGCCACCGTGGATGCGATGATCCGATCCGGCATGGCGAAACGCGCCATCGTGATCGGGTCCGAGACATTCAGCCGCATCCTTGATTGGGAAGACCGCGCCACCTGCGTCTTGTTCGGAGACGGGGCTGGGGCCTTTGTGGTCGAAGCGCAGGACGTGGCCGAAGACGGCCCGGGACTGCTCGCTACGCAGCTTCATGCCGCAGGCGAGCATTGCGACCTGCTATATGTCGACGGAGGGCCATCCACGACGGGCGAAGTCGGCAAGCTGCGGATGAAGGGTCGCGAAGTGTTCCGCCACGCTGTCACCAATCTTTCGGGCGTCTTGCGCGAAGTGTTGGAGCAGGCCGGGCACGAGGCAGCCGATATCGATTGGGTCGTACCGCATCAGGCCAACCAGCGCATTCTGGATGCGACAGCAAAGAAGCTCAGCCTGCCGATCGAAAAACTGGTCGTCACAGTCGATCAGCACGCCAACACTTCGGCAGCTTCTGTGCCGCTGGCTTATGACGTCGCAAAACGCGATGGCCGGATCAAACCGGGCGATCTGGTAATGCTGGAAGCCATGGGCGGTGGTTTCACCTGGGGCGCCAGCCTTTTGCGTGTGTAGGAATTTTCCCTAGCATAACGCGTTACATTCCTTGCCTTTGTCACCATGCAGGTTCATGAATGATCTGTGGGTCGAGACAATTTGGGAGTGGGAACGCAATGGATTCTATGCGGTCCGTAGGGACATTAACGCGCGCCGATCTGGCCGAGACGATCAATCACAAGCTGGGCTTTTCGCGCGCCGACAGCCTTGATCTTGTTGAGGCGATCCTTGGCAAGATGCGCGGCGCGATGGCCGATGGCGAAAACGTCAAGATTTCTGGCTTCGGCAGCTTCGTGCTGCGCGATAAGAAAGAGCGGATCGGACGCAATCCGAAAACGGGTGTCGAAGTTCCGATCACGCCGCGCCGGGTGATGACTTTTCGCGCCAGTCACAAGCTGAAAGAGCGGATCGCGGACGCTTCATGAGCAAGGCGGGCTCCTCCACAGGGCCGCTTTTCGATGATGGCAAGGCCGATGGTGCAATGCGCACCATTGGTGAGGTTTCCGCTGCGTTCGGGATAAAGGCGCATGTCCTGCGCTATTGGGAACAGCAATTCCCAATGCTCAAACCGCTGAAACGCAGCGGCGGCAGGCGGCTGTACCGGGCGGAAGATATCGCGATGGTCGGAATGATTGATCGGCTGGTCAATCAGGAAGGCTATAAGCTGAAAGGCGCGCGCAAGGCGATTGCTTCGGGCAAGGCTGATGAGCCCGAACCTGCTGCAAAGCAAGGCGCTGGCTTGACCCGCGCCGAAACTGTCTCTGCCATTGCGCTTGACGATGGCTCCATGCCGCAGCCTAGTCCGGAAGTAACACAGCAATTGCGCGCAATCCGCGACAGGCTGGCCGCCGCGCTCGACTGACCAGCCAAGTTGTCCGGGTTTAGTCCTGTGGCCCCAATTCAGGATCAAGATCACGCGGACGGGCGAAATGCACTAACTGTCCGCAACCCGGCTCCAGATCAGCCCAATTTTCGATATCCAATTCGAACACCGCATAGGCTGCGGTCGGATATTTCTGCATAACTTCATCAAACAGAGCATTTTCGCCATCGGGCGGCACGAGCGCCAGCGCCAGTTCCTGAAGGCCGGGATTATGCGCTGCCAGCAGCACGGCATCGGGATCGCCCTTCACCTGCTTTAACAGGCCGATTAGCGTTGACGGATCGCCCAGATAGGCGGTTTCATGGAATTGCACCGGCAAGTCCAGCTCGCTCGCCTCAAGCGTGCGTTTGACCCGTTCGGCAGAGCTTGCGACAACGAGATCGAACTTCGCTCCGCTGTCCTGAATATGCTCGCCCATCAGCTTTGCACCTTTGCGGCCACGCTTGTTCAGCCCGCGATCGAAATCGCGCAGGCTCATATCATCCCAATCGGATTTGGCGTGGCGCAACAGGCCGAGACGTTTCAAACTGGCGTATCCTTCTCGTGTTCGACCTGCGTGCACGAAACACCCGCAGCCACGCGTTGTAAAGCCTCGTCCAGCGTCAATCGTGTCACAGGCACGCCCACAGGGAAGGCGGACAGCAGGCGCGACGGGAAGGCGGGGGACAAAACGACGAAGTGGCCGCGATCATCGCGCCTGCGAATCAGCCG
>DFBR01000212.1:0-5159 GCA_002367375.1 Erythrobacter sp. UBA3075
GGAACTGGAACTGGAGCGGCTGGAGGGATTTGAAGTGGGCGTGGACTGGACGCCTGCGCCCGGTGCGAAATTCTCGCTCACCGCCTTCGACAATGAAGTTGAGAACGCCATCGCCAATGTCACCATTGACACCAATCTCAACCAGCGGCGCAACCTTGATGCGATTGAAGCACGCGGGATCGAGGCGTCAGCACAATATGCGGCGGGTGCGTTCAGCGTGAGCGGCTCGCTCGCCATCACCGATGCTGAGGTGCGCGGCAGCGGCTTTGCGGCATCCTTGGACGGCCTGCGTCCGGCGCAAACACCCGATTGGGCCGCAAGCCTGACCGCAAGCTGGCGGCCTGCCGAGGGCGCAATGCTTTCCGCAACGCTGCGCCATGTGGGTGAACAATACGAGGATGATCGCGAAACCGACATCCTGCCCGCCGCGACCACGGTAGATCTGTTCGCGCAATACCCGCTGGTGGATCAGCTGGCGCTTATGGGACGGGTGGAAAACCTGCTCGACGAAGAAATCGTAACGCTCAATCGCGGTGGAACTTTCGATCTGGGCGTGCCGCAGACTTTCTGGATTGGCCTGCGCTACGGTTTCTAAGGCTGAGCGTCCGGTTCAGCCCTTGCTCGCGCAGGAAATGCACAAAGCGGCTTCGGGGCGGGCATCCAGCCTGCCGTCCGAGATTGCCTCACCGCACTGCACACAATAGCCATATTCGTCCTTGGCAATGCGATCGAGGGCACGCTTCGTGGAAGCTATTTCACGCGTGATGAGCTGCGCTTGCCCTTCCAGACTCTCGTCGTCCTCCATCTGCACTGCGCGCTCGCTTGAGTCGGGATCATGCGGTTCGTCGAGGTCACGCTCTATGTGTTTGAGGCGGTCCTGAAGTTCCGCAAGGCTGGCTTCAAGTGTCGCCTTGTATGGTGCAGTATTGTCCATCGTGTTGCTTTTCCCTGTCGGTCAGATTGCCAATTCAGCGAGTGTTAGCAGCCAGTGCTATCCGCGCGTTTGATTCAGGACAAACGCGCCGGATATCGGGATTTAGCCTTTGCCAACAGCCATCTCATGGCCGAGGCCAAGCCAGTCGGCAAGGTTGGCAAGCTCGCTGCGCACCGTATCCGCCATCAGATAGGACCGGGTTTCATCGAACCACAGCACGAGCGTCTCCCCCTCACGCCGCAGCGCGCTGCCACGGAGTGAAATCCGCGTTCCAGCGCCGATCTTGCGGCACAGGCGATTGGCAAGGCCCCATGCAGAGGCGCGGTGCAATTGGTCTTCGGAAGCGAGGCGCAGGTAATCATCGACCAGCTTGGGCGATCCGCAACTGGCGCGCAGGGCCTGCGCCATCATCGCGCGGCCTGTGTGATCGAGCCCCACCCAACGCTTTTCCAGCGCCCAATCGGTAGCGTGCGACAGGCGCATATTGGGCTCTATCCGCGCGGCGGCCTGCATGAGCATCGTGGCGGCGAGGCGGATGCGTTCACTGCCGCGATTGCGCCCGTCCACGGCCTCCGCCGTCCATGCCGCTGTCAGCGTGGCATTGGTAATGTCCGCGCCGCGCGGAGTAGTAAAATGGGTGATGGCGGTCAGCAGCGGGTCCTGATCGCGGGCGATGTCTTCCAGCCGTTCGAACAGCAGCCCTTCGCGGATGCCCCATGCCGAAATCACCAGCGAATCGGGCGCGAGCTGCTTCAGCATGACGTTGAGCATGGCTGCGGCATCAGGCAGACCGGCTGCGCGGCTGGTGGTGATGCCCGAAATCACGCTGAGCTTGGCCGGATCCGCCTTGGCGAGCTTGCGCGCCACTTTCCCGGCGTCTTCGGGCGTCAGGCAATAGGCTTGCGGATCGGTGAGCGGATATTTGCCCTTGTGCATGGCAAAGCTGGCCAACGCGCGCCATGTGCCGCCCACCAGATAAAGCGGGCCGCCATGTTTTTGCGCCCAATCGGCCTTCGCCAATTCAGCTTTGACCGCTTTGCGAAATCCATGCGGGCCGCCCTCGCGCAGAGCAGGCAGGCGCAGCGTGCCGAGCGGCAGGCTGATGCCGTCATGGCATTGGCCGTCCTCGATCGCGACCAGCTCCAGACTTCCGCCGCCAAGATCGGCCACGATCCCTTTCGCGCCGGGGAAGGCGCCGATCACGCCGAACGCCGAACTGGTCGCTTCCTCCACCCCGGTTAGCACACGCGGATCAAGCCCCAGGCCGCGCACCTTATCGATGAAATCCGGACCATTGCTGGCATCGCGCGCCGCAGCAGTGGCAACGGTGGCGACATCGCGCACACCCAGATCTTCGATAATCGCGGCAAAGCGTTTGAGCCCGCGTAGCGCCAGCTTCTCGGCCGCCTTCGGGATGGCGCCGGTCGCAACAAGGTCGCGGCCCAGCCGCGCTGTGACCTTTTCGTTGAGCCATACATTGGGTGCGCGCTGCGGCCCGGAATAGACCACCAGCCGGACCGTGTTCGACCCGATATCGACGACGGCCCGGTCAGGCTCCTCGATCTTCTGGCTGCCCCGCTTCGAGGGAAGAGGCGTCACGGCGTTTGCTTGCGCAGGGTCAGTTTCGGCACACCGCTGTCCTTGAGCGCGTCGCCGCGCCCGCTGAGGGAAGGGTTGGTCATGAAGTATTCGTGGCAGTTGAAGCCGCTGCGCTCAAGAGACCCATCGTCCCTGACGCGTTCATAATCCCCCGTCTCGCCGTCAAGCAGCCAGCTTTGCTGCACATCGATAAGATTGGCGAGCAGCACCTGATCGAGCACCTGATCATGCACCGTGGTGTTGGTGATCGGCACCAGCGTTTCCACGCGGCGGTGCAGATTGCGCTCCATCAGATCGGCGCTGGAAATGTAGACTTTGGCCTTGTCACTCGGCATCGGCTCGCCATTGCCGAAAGCGTAAATGCGGCTGTGTTCCAAAAAGCGGCCGATGATGGATTTGACTGTAATGTTCTCGGACAGGCCGGGCACGCCGGGGCGCAGGCAGCAAATGCCGCGCACCACCAGCATGATTTCAACCCCCGCCTGGCTCGCTTCGTAAAGCTTGTCGATAATGCCCTTTTCGGTGATCGCGTTCATCTTCGCCCAGATCGCCGCAGGCTCGCCTTTGCGCGCCAGCGTAATCTCGTGGTCGATATCGTCGATGATCCGTTCATACAGCGAGAGCGGGCTGATCGCGAGATGCTCCATCCCTTGTGGCTCGACATAGCCGGTAACGAAATTGAACAGCTTGGCCGCATCGCGCCCCAGCGCCGGATTGGCGGTGAAGTAGCTGAGATCGGTGTAAATCTTGGCGGTGACAGGGTGATAATTGCCGGTGCCGAAATGGCAGTAAGTGCGGAAACGGCCATCCTCCTCGCGCACGACCATGCTGATCTTGGCATGGGTTTTCATGTCGATGAAACCGTAGATCACCTGCACGCCGGCACGCTCCAGCTCGCCGGCCCATTTGAGGTTCTGCTCCTCATCAAAGCGCGCTTTCAGCTCGACCACGGCGGTGACGGACTTGCCCGCCTCGGCCGCTTCGATCAGCGCGTTGATAAGGGTGGGCTGATTGCCCGCGCGGTAGAGCGCCTGCTTGATCGACACGACCTTGGGATCGGCGGCTGCTTGCCGGAGGAAATCGACCACCACTTCGAAGCTTTCATAAGGGTGGTGAACGATGATGTCCTTGCCGCTGATTGCAGCAAAAGCATCGCCATCGTGTTCCAGCACACGTTCAGGATAGCGCGGGCTGTAGGAGGTGAATTTCAGGTCCGGACGATCTTCACCGACGACCTCGTCCAGCCCCGAGATGCCCAGCATTCCTTCGGTCTTGGTCACCAGCGCCTGACTCAGCGCGAGTTTGTCGCGCAGCAATTCTTCCGCTTCGGGGTCGAAACTTTCGTCGATTTCGAGCATGATGACCTGCCCGCGCCGCCGCCGCTGAATGGCACTGCGGAACAGGCGGACAAGGTCTTCGGCCTCTTCCTCGATCTCGATATCGCTGTCGCGCAGCACGCGGAACACGCCGTCACCTTGCACGGTAAAGCCGGGAAAGATCAGCGTGCCATAACGGCAGACCAGCCGTTCAATCGCGATATAGATCGCCTCATCACCGGTCACTTCGGAAGGAATGCGCACGAAGCGCGGCAGGGCGGCGGGGATCAGCACCATCTCGACCAGCTGGCTGGCATCACTGCTGCGGCGCACGTTGAAGAGCGCTCCGATGCCGCCATTGGCGACGAACGGGAACGGGTGCCCGGGATCGAGCGCCTGCGGCGTGATCACCGGCATGATGTGATCGACGAAATACTGCCGCAGCCAGCTTTCGGCCTCGTCCTCAATCCGGTCTTCACCGGCGATATGGATGCCTTCGGCTTCGAGCAGCGGACGCAAGCGGGCGAGCGCTTCCTGCTGTTTCGCCTCCAACTCGCGTACACGCGCCGTAACGGCGGCGATCTGCTGGCGCGGCGTGCGCCCGTCAATGCTGGTTTCGGTAATGCCGCTGCGCACTTGCCCGGCAAGGCCAGCGACACGGATCATCATGAATTCATCGAGATTGCTGCCCGAAATGGACAGGAAACGCAGCCGTTCGAGCAGCGGGTAGGCGGCATTGTTCGCCTCTTCCAGCACGCGGTCGTTAAAGGCGAGCCACGACAATTCGCGGTTGAAATAGCGCTGCTCGGCAGAAAGCATCTCTGCCCCCGAAGCATCATTCGCGGCATTGAGGGCGGCGGTGTCAGGGTTGCTGGCCATAGCCTGCCATTTGGACTTTCAGGGCCGTCGGCGCAAGGAATCCCAAGCGCCGACCAAAATCAGTTCCAATTGTCCGCGAGATCGCGCGCATGGGCGATGGCGGTGATGCCGCGCTTTCCGTCTGTCCGGCCAAGCTGGACGATCACGTCGATAACACTGGCGGCATAGGCGATGGTATCGCTGCGGGTCAGGCCGATGCCCGTTTGCATGACCATCAGGCTCAGTTGCTCCAGCGCACCGCGTAATGAGTTGGCATGAATGGTCGAAAAGCTGCCGGGATGGCCGGTGTTGATCGCGCGCAGGAAAGACACGCTCTCCGCGCCGCGCAATTCGCCCAGCACAATGCGGTCGGGCCGCAGCCGCAGAGCTGATTGCAACAATTCGTTGGAGGTCACCTTGGCTTCGCCAAGTTCGCCCTTCACTGCCACCAG
>DFBR01000212.1:5222-9361 GCA_002367375.1 Erythrobacter sp. UBA3075
GAAATCAGGATAGTCTTGCGGGCCTTGATCGCACTGCGCAGGAAATCAATCGGCTGCTGCACGGGATCGGGCAGATCGGTCTCTTCGGCCCGGGTCAGCGGGCCTGCATCATAAGCGTCGAGCGGCAGGTCAAGGCGGCGATGTCGGCGGATGGCCATCGCCCAATGTTTGCGCGTTGCAGGCGGACCGCAGAATTGAATGCGCGCGCCATCTGGCAGCGTTGCGCCAAGGAGCGGGTGCTCGCGGTTGATCCCCTGATGGCTGATCCGCGCGACCTGTTCGGCCAGCCGCTGGACCAATTTGTCGTCGATCGCTGCCAACTCAATGCGCTGCATTCCGCCGGATTGAGCGGCGTCTTCGATCCACATCTCTCCGGGCTGGTTGACGAGGATTTCGGTAACCGTGTCCCGTCCCAGCCATTCACGGAATGGTGCGAGATAGGCGTCGAGATAGACCGACCCGCTGGGGACTTGCGGCGAATTGTCGGCCTCCTCGCCCGGCAGTTGATGAATCTCGGCGCTCATAC
The DNA here is from genome assembly GCA_002367375.1 of Erythrobacter sp. UBA3075. GTDB lineage: Bacteria > Pseudomonadota > Alphaproteobacteria > Sphingomonadales > Sphingomonadaceae > Alteraurantiacibacter. Next base: position 5,749 of record DFBR01000212.1, read on the forward strand.
TGCCTCAGGGGACCTGCGGGGCCTGCGCGAAATCGAGATCGCGGGCGGTGTAAACGCGGATAGGCTCGCCCATGCGCACGCGCACGGTCGGCGGGCGCTGACCATCCTGTTGCAAGGCTGTGTTGGCTGCGCTCTGCCCGCCGCCGAGAATGACCGAAGCTCCGCCGCTCGCCACAGTGGTCAACCCGCCGATTACCGAGAGCAGCATGGCCGAGCCGAAGCGGCTGAAGAAATGATTGTCGACATCGCCGGCAATACCTGCCGTTCCGTCGAAGCTGGTGGCGGGGCTTTGCAGCGACACGGTTACGCCGTCAGGTCGGATCACGCGCTGCCAGATGACATAGGCACGGCGCTGCCCGGCTTGCAGGCCCGACTGATACTGACCAACTAGGCGGCTCGAACGCGGGATCAGCACCCGGCTGCCATCAAAGCTGCGCACGTCCTGGCTCACCACCGCGCGCACGAAGCCGGGCACATCGGTGTTGATCGCGGTTTCAAGGATCGCGGGGATCATCGTACCTTGGGTAACAGTCGTTGCAGGGTCGACATCCTGCCTGGCGACAGCCGTGCCACCGCCAACACCGCCAATACGTGCGGCAAAGTCACCCGCCGGACCTGCGCCGGGAACGACAGCGCCTTGCGGTGTCGTCGCTGCAGCAGCTTCAGCAGCCGCAGCATTGGCCGCAGCAGATGCCGGAGCGACACTCCCGTCAAAGACGAGGGCGGGGGAGGCATAAGGATTGGCGCGCGGCGCAGATGCAGCGCCCGGCACGCGGGCGAGCACCGGCGCGGGTGCCGGATCAGCCTGCGGCACAACACCATTGGCATTCGCAACCGCTTCAGTATCGGCAGGCTGAGCGCCCACCGGCACCACGCTGGCAGGTGGTAGTGCGGCTTGTGCGGTTTCGCCCGCATCTTCGCCTTCGCTGACCTTGCTCGCATTCAGACCCCACAAGGTCGCAGCACCCAGCAGCGCGACAAAGCCGATGCCAGCAGCGAGGCCGAGAGCATCAGACTTGCCCTTGCGGTTTGCCACCGCCGGGTAGGAGGTGCGGCTGGCGAGATCGATGACCTCGGTCGTTTCGTCATCGCGCGGATCGGCATCATTGGCGATGCCGCTGTTTTTCTCCGGGAGGCGCATGGCAAGTTTCATGGCTTCAGCTCCGTTCAGTTTCGTTCGGCATCAGGTCGCGCGGTGCCGTCAGCAAGATAGGCCCCGGCTTCGCCCTGATTGGTCAAGACAGCTTCATCATCGCCCGAACGCAGGATAATTTCGCTCGGCACCAGGTCGAGCACGATCGTTTCTCCGCGCGTGGCAAAATTGACCGGACCTTCGTTGCCTTCGTGATCTCTCAGCAAGATGGCAGGCATCGCTTGTCCTTCTGCCCACGACAGGAAGGTTGCCTCTCCATTGTCGTAAATCTCGGCCGGAAGCAGGCTTTGTTCGCCTGATCCTGCCCAGTCAAAATTGAGCCGCGCCGGGTCAAGCACGGCGTAGTCATCATTCGCCGCCGCCATTTCGAGGGCATTGGCTGTGACAGCCGGAGGTGCTGCTGCAAGCTGGGCGTCATTCTGAGCTGACTGCAATTCCTCCGGATAGGTGAAGGACAGCATGTAAAGCGGCGTGCGCGCGCTGGGGTTGGCGACCAGATCAAACAGATAGGTGCGGCGGTTGGTCACCACGGTCATATTGGTGGTGGCGCGCGGGGCCAGCGGTTTGACGAACAGCAGGTTTGCGCGGCGGTTGGGCGTCACCTGCCACGCCTGCGAATCGCCAACGGCAGCGTTCTCAATCTGCTCACCATCGCCAAAGCGAATAGTTGTGAGCACATTGGTCTTGCCTTCGATGCGCACGATTTCAGTCGGATCATATTGGAGCTCAACCATGCGCGGGTCGTCCTGCGCGAGCGCCGGGCTCGACACAAGTGACACTGCGAGGAGCACTGCCAGAAGGCCGGTGCGGATCATTACATTTTCTCCGTGGAGCGGATGGGTGCCGATTTGAAGCGGCTGCCAATTCCGCGAGCGCGTGAAGGGCTTGTGGTGGAAGTGCCGGACGATCCCGCACCTGCATTGCCGACAATGCGCGTTTCGCGAGACTGCGCCACGCCGCTGTCGTTCGCCGCCAAGGGCATGGCCGCCGCGACGCGAATTTCGCGCGAAGGGGAAGGAACCGTTTGCGCAGCGCGGTCGCTGGCTGTGGTCGTGGTCAGTGCAGATGGCGGAGCCGCGCGCAGGCTTGTGGGCGCGGCTGCGGCCGCAGCAGGCGCAAACCCGCTCTCGTCACCCTTGCTGCCACCAGCAAGGCCGAAAACTGTCCATCCCGATACCATGGTGGCTATCACCTTCAGGATCATGAACATGAGCGCAAGGTGGACAGCGCCGATCATGAAGAATGCCATGGCCGGACGCACGTCGATCTCGCCCGGGCTCGCGGCAAGGCTGGAGAGGACGGGTATCGCCAGTTCCAGCATCAGCGAACCGCCCAGCACGGCAAACAGCGGTGTTATCGCCATCATCACCACGCCTTTGAGCCAGCCGACAAATAGTCCGCGCGTGCCATCGAACAGCGCCATCAGAATGAATATCGGGCCGATGCCCATCAGGATGGCGAGAGCGATCTTGGTCGTCGCCAGCACGCCAACCGTGCCGAGCAGCAACATGGTGCCGCCCGACCAGAGCAAGCCCGGCGGGGAGAAGATCGACGTATTCGCATCCATCGCATCGCCGCCTGATGCCTGCATGAGCGCGAGCATTACCGCGTCGAGCTTATCAGCGAAGATTGTCGTGGCGGAGCCATCGGTTCCCATCAGGCCTGTTGCGATTGAATCCGGCCCCAGCACGGCAAGGTTCCAGAACACGCTCTGAAAGACAAACCAGCTAGTCGCGAAGGTGACGACGGCCACCAGCGTCAGCATCTTCGGCGTCAATGATGCCAGCCCGATCCGCGTGCGCCCGGTCATCAGCGCAAAGCCGAGCAGAGCGACAAATAATGTCAGGACGATCGTTAGTGTCGGCCCAAGAAATCCGCCTTCGGTAAACAGCCGATTGAACGCAGCTTCGGACATGGCATTGGCCGCGCAATCGACGCCGCGCAAAGATGCGCCAATGCCCGCGCCGACAGATTCCATCTGGCGCTGACATTCGATCCCGACGCTGGCGACCGTGCTGCTCACTCGGCGGCCTCCCAGCTTTGCCCGTCCTCGTCCACTTCCTCACCGGAAGGGCCGGGCCAAGGGCGATTGGTGAGCGCGGGATACCATTGCGCAGGCTCGTTCCCGACCGCTTCACGCAGCAGATCGAGCCGCCGCACGCTGCTTTCGCGGCCTGACAGCATGGTCAGCACTTCGGGCGCGCCGGACAGGTCCAGCCGCACAACGACGCTGGCATCGGGCTGGCGGACAAGGAAACAGCGGCTATGCGCGGGCAGGCTGCGGATGAGCGCAAACTCATGCTCGGTCAGGCCGAAACCGTCGCAATAATCCTCTGGCCGGGCGCGGGCGTTGGGCATGAAGATCATAGTGGCGGTCTGTTCGACCAGCGCCGCGGAAATCTTGCTGTCGAGCGCATCGCGCGCGCTTTGTGTGGCAAAGCCGACCAGCGCATTGCGTTT
>DFBR01000212.1:9422-13916 GCA_002367375.1 Erythrobacter sp. UBA3075
TTCCAACCCTCGTCGATCAGGATCATCGTCGGCTCGCCGTCTAGCCGTTCCTCTATGCGATGGAACAGATACATCATGACCGGCGTGCGCAGCTTGGGATTTTCCAGCAGCGCGGTCATGTCAAAGCCCATCACGCGGGTCGAGAGGTCGAGCTTGTCGGCGGCATTGTCGAACAGCCAGCCATGCTCGCCATCCTCGATCCACGCCGCCAGGCGATCCGCCAGATCACCCGGTTGCGGGCGGCGATTTCCGGATACCAGCTCCTTAAAATGACGCAGGCGGCGCAGCGAGCTGTCATTGGCATAGGCGGCATCGACCGCTGTGGTGATCGTTGCGTGTTCTTCCGGCCCATTGGCTTCGAGCAGCACGGCGAGCCAATCGCGCAAGAAGCCGCGATTGGCGGGAGTGTCCGGCAGAGCAAGTGGGTTGAAGCCGGTCGGCTCGCCCGACCGGATGCGGTCGTAGTTCCCGCCGATGCCACGAATGAACAGTTCTGCACCGCGGTCCTTGTCGAACAGGATCGTGCGGGGGCTGAATTTTTGCGCTTGCGCGGCAAGAAAATTCATCACCACGGTCTTGCCCGAACCGCTTGGTCCGATGACCGAGAAATTGCCCAGATCGCCATGGTGGAAATTGAAGAAGAACGGTGTTGAGCTGGTCGTCTGGAGCAGCGTCACCGCTTCGCCCCAGTGATTGCCATCGGCCTGCCCCAGCGCAAAGCCGTGCAGGCTGCCGAAGCTCGCCATATTGGCGGTCGAGATCATCGCGCGGCGCACCAGATATTGCTCATTGCCGGGGAACTGTCCCCAGAATGCTGGCTCCAGATTGGTATCCTCGCGAACCGTGATCGCGCCGGTATCGGCAAGACTGGCAGCGACCACGGCGGTGGCATCGTCAAGACGTTCCAAGCTGCGTTCGCGCACCAGCACCGAAAGATGATGATCGCCAAAGCTGACCGATCCCGCGCCCAGCTCATCGCGCGCGGCGAGCATATCTGCACGTTCGGCCTGCGCGTCTTCATCGGCGCTTTTCAACCGGCGGATGGCAAGGTCGATCCGCTCACGTGCGCTCTGGCGTTCCTGCGGTGCGAAGCTCTCGCTCACGATCATTTCGCAGGGCAGGCGCAGCATGGGATCGAGCAAGCCCGCACTGGTCGCTTCGGGATAGTCCTTCAGGCTCAGCATGGAGGCGAAATCAGCTCCGCCCGATCCGCGCAATTCCATCGCATCAATCCCGAAACTGGCCCGGCGATAGGGAATCATCCGGCCAATATCGGTTTCCATGTCCGGTTTGCGAACCGGCCGCATCTCGCCATTGTAGAGCGCGGAAAGCAGCTCGAGCAGCTCATTATTGGTCTGACCCGACGCGCCGGAATAATCGCCAAGCGGCTCTGCGCCATATTCGCCAAGACTGGCAGCGAGCGCTTGCAAGGCAGCGCGCAAGGAACGCAAATCCCTGGGGTCAATGTCTTCGGCTTCGGATGCGCGGCGGCGGAAGAATTTGCCCGCCCGCTCTGCCAGACCAGCCTTGCCGCGAGCAGGGCGGCGCACCAGCGTAATAAACTGGTCATTCACGAACAGCGAGCCGGACGACAATTTGTCGCGCCAGCGCCGGTCAATATGCGCCGAAAGCGGGTCTTCAAACTGCGCGTCCAGCTCCACCGCAACGCGGCGACGGATGACGTGGTGATACATCACGAAGCGCGCGTCGAGGTTGGAGCGCAGCATCACCTCGCGCGTCGCCGCATGGGCATTAAGCGCGTCGGTGTCCTCGGTCTCGAACAGCAGGCCCGGCACTTGCAGCGCGCTCATCAGCGAACCGTCGCGCAGCAGCATGACGCCCGCATCGACCAGCCGCGCGTAGGGCAGCCGGTCACCCGCGTGGGCTTCCTTCGCGCTCCATGCAGCAGCTCCGAGCCACTTGGTATTCATGCTTTACTCCTGCCGCCCATCAGGCGGCGTATGAATTGCAGCCCCAGCGTTTGTAATTCTTCACGCGTGGGCACTTGCTGACCTTGGTGATCCAGAGGTCGAAAAAACGCGGCTCTCGCAGGCAGGCGAAATAGCCGATGGCATGCATGATGAACGGGATGGGGAGGATCCAGAAGCTTTTGAAAATCAGAAAAGCCTCGGTCGTCACCAGCGCGTTGATCACGAAATAGTTGAACGTCACGCCCGCAAACATCTGCGGGCGGGTGAGCGCACGATGGACGGGGTGACGGGTCATTTGCATCGTAGTCCTGCCTTACCCGACCGCCGCGGCGCCCTGAATGCCGGCCACGATGGAGGCTGCGCCAAAGATGATAAACACGCCGATGATTACGGTTGCGCCAAAGCGCCAGTTAACTCGGCCCGTCAACATCATGAAGCCGACGGCTGCCACGGCCATCACGGCGACAGTGGTGGCCACTGTGCCAAGCAGCGTGTCACGCATCCAGCCAAAGGCGCTGTTGATCGGGCCGGAGCCAGCAGGGTCCTGAGCGAAGGCGGCAGAAGGGAGCAGTAGCGTGATAAACGCGGCGAGACGGGCAAACATGTGCATTGTTATTCAGGACTCCGGGAGTGGTCTGCAAGGCGGCCCATGACAGAAGCGACATAGACCTGTGTTTCACGAATAGGTGGAATGCCGTCTGAACGGATGACCCGTCCGGGACCGGCATTATAGGCGGCAAGGGCGCGTTCCAGATCGCCGTCGAACCGGTCGAGCTGTTCGCGCAGATAACGGGCACCGCCTTCAAGATTGGCGATAGGATCATCAGGATCGACGCCCAGATCGCGGGCGGTCCCGGGCATCAATTGGGCAAGGCCGCGCGCGCCCGCAGGCGACACAGCATCGCTACGCCAGCGGCTTTCCTGCCACACCACCGCTTCGATAAGCGCAGGGCTGAGATCGAAACGGTTTGCCAGATCCTGTACCGTTACGGCGTAGGCTGCGGGGATTGCGCTGGCATGTAACTGAGTGTCAGCCACTGCCTCTTCTGGCAGGATGGCGATCACATCTGCGGGAACTTCTGCCAAAGGCGCTGCAGTGGCGCTGGCACCGGTCGCCCTGTTGCCGCCAGCGATCCAGCGCGCTTCGCCATCAGTGCCGATTTCCAGCACATCGGCGCTGGCAGGCACGGCGCACAGGCCACTCAGCGCAAGCGCTGCTGCCGAGGCTGCCACCAAATTGCCTGAACGCAGAATCATACATGCCCTTCCAAAAGCAGGCTCCTTACTTACACGAAATGACAAGGCCGTGACAAACTGGAAGGAACTGCGCAGGCGCGTCCAGCTTTTGGCGTCGACCAGGGCTGTTCCCAGACGCCGTGCCTCAGGCAGGCGGCGCGGGACAATATTTGGCCAGATATTCGCCATGACCGGGCATGTGCTGCACCAGGAAGCGGATCGATTTTTCGATCTCGTCCAGTTCCGCGCGGGTTTCAGCCTGATCGAGCGTTGCCGCCATGGCATTATGACCCGTCATGGAAATGCCCTGACCCATCATCACCGCCGCCCAGCTCGTTTCGGTGAACAGTTCGTCATCCTCGCGGAAGATCTGGCCGTTCAGTTTGAACAGCTCAATCTTCTCGGTCAGAGTGTCGGGCACGCTCATCGTGCGGCAATAGTTCCAGAATTCGGAATCGGTGCGCTGGGTGGCATTGTAATGCAGAATCAGGAAGTCGCGAATCCGCTCATATTCCTTGGTTGTCAGCCGGTTGAAGGTCTGCTCCTGCGTTTCTGTCACGCCATCGAGCGACAGCAATGCAATCAGCTTGTTGATGCCGGTGTTGATGAGGTGGATCGACGTCGATTCCAGCGGCTCCATAAATCCGCCTGACAACCCGAGAGCGACAACGTTTTTGTTCCAGAATTTCTTCCGCCGCCCGGTGACAAAGCGCAAATGGTTGGGGTCCGCCGTAGGCTTGCCTGCCATGTTCTTGATCAGGATGTCGGTCGCTTCATCGGCATCCATGAAGGCATCGCAATAGACATGACCATTGCCGTTGCGGTGTTGCAGCGGGACCTGCCATTGCCAGCCTGCCGGATGGGCAGTGGCGCGGGTGAAGGGCGGGGGCGGGCTGCCATCGTCGCGATTGCACGGCATGGCGACGGCGCGATTACAGGGCAGCCACTGGGTCCATTCCTCATACCCGGTTTCCAGCGCCTGCTCGATCAGCAACCCGCGAAAACCAGAGCAGTCAACGAAGAAATCAGCGGCGATTTCCTTGCCGCCTTCCAGCTTGACGGAAGAGACGAAACCCGTCTCGCCATCCAGCTTCACATCTTCGATCTTGCCTTCCTGCCGCACGACGCCGCGCTTCTCGGCATATTTGCGCAGGAAGGCAGCATAGGCGGTGGCGTTGATATGATACGCATAATTGATTGGCGGCAAATCATCGCGCTTCATGTCTTCGGTCTTGGCGAACTTGCCAAAATAGGCCGCCATCGTTTCGGCATTGAAGACCTGGATCGGGCGGTTGTCGCCCTGTTGCTGCGCATGGTGCCAGATATG
>DFBR01000165.1:0-8462 GCA_002367375.1 Erythrobacter sp. UBA3075
GCATGGAAAACCGGCTGATGTGGGGCGCGATGCGGATGAACCCGCGCGATATCGCTGACGTTACGGCTGCGACATACACCTACCTCATCAATGGCCACGGACCCGCCGATAATCTTGAGTTCGCCTTCCAGCCGGGCGAGCGTATTCGCCTGCGCATCATCAATGGCTCTGCGATGAGTTTCTTCAATGTGCGTATTCCCGGTGTGCCGATGACAGTGATCGCGGCAGACGGGCAATATGTGGACGAGGTGGAGGTCGACGAGTTTCAGATCGGCACCGCTGAAACTTACGACGTGCTCGTCACGCCCCCCGATGGCAGCCATGCACTGGTTGCAGAAGCGATGGACCGGTCGGGCATGGGTATTGCCAGCCTCACCTCTCACCCCGGCCACCGCGCCACCGCGCCTGCTTTGCGAGAGCCGGTCAATCTGACCATGGCCGATATGGGTATGGGCAGTATGACGGGCACCGTCGATCATGCGGCGATGGGTCACGCGATGCCCGCGTCTGACGCGAATGCGGACGCAATGGATCATTCGATGCGCGACACCTCACTGCTGCCGCCTGATGTGGAGGCTGGTCCAGGCGTGGACATGGTCAGCCCGATGCCGATGGACCGCATGGACTTCCCCGGCCTCGGCCTCGACAATGTGCCGCACCGCGTTCTGCGCTACAGGGATCTGAAGGCCAAAACCGCCAATCCGCACCGTATGCCCACGCGCCAGCTGGAGATTCATCTCACCGGCAATATGGAGCGATACATGTGGTCGTTTGATGGCCAGCAATTCAGCGCCGTCACCGATGATCCGATCCGCTTCGGCTATGATGAGCGGGTGCGCGTGAAGCTGGTCAACGACACGATGATGGCGCATCCGATCCATCTGCACGGGCATTTCTTTGAACTGGTCAATGGCGCGGGAATGATGAACCAGCCGCGCAAACATACTGTGGTTGTGCAACCCGGCAGCGCTGCGACTTTCGATCTGACGGCAAACGAGCCGGGCGACTGGGCGTTCCACTGTCACCTGCTCTACCACATGCACGCCGGGATGATGCAGACCGTCACCGTGCGCCCCTTCCCCGAAGCGGAGAACGGTTGATGCGCGCGATATTGCTCGCCAGCGCCGCGCTGTTCGCAAGTCCGGCGGTAGCGCAGGACCATTCCGGGCACCAAATGCCAGACGCGCAGGAAGAAGTGCCGCGGCAATCTGACGAAGCGCAGAATGCGATGGATCATGCAGCGATGGGTCATGATGGCCCCGCGTCGCAGCAAATCCCCTCCGGCCCGGCGCCTGCCCGCGCCTTTGAAGGGCCGCAGCACGCCGCCGATTTGATTTTCGACGAACAGCGCATGGCGCAGGCGCGGGCTTACAATCACGCCGCGCATGGCGGCATGGCCACCGGCACCGTGCTGGCCGAACGGCTGGAGACACGCTTCGCCAATGGCGAGGAGGAATATGTCTGGGACCTCTCCGCCTGGTACGGCACCGCGACCGACAAGATCGTCTTCAAGAGTGAGGGTGAAGGCGCGTTTGGCGGCGAATTGGAAGAGGCCGAAGTCCAGCTATTGTGGGGCCATGCAATCGGGCCGTGGTTCGATTTGCAGGCTGGCGTGCGGCTGGATGTCGAGCCGGACACCACCGCACATCTCGCGCTCGGCGCAGCGGGGCTTGCGCCCTACAACATTCATATCGATGGCGCGGCCTTCCTGTCCGACAACGGCGATCTGACCGCTCGGATCGAGGCCGAACATGATATGCGCCTGACACAAAGCCTGATCCTGCAACCGCGCGCGGAATTCGAGCTGGCGGCGCAGGACATCCCTACCCGCGGCATCGGTGCTGGCCTGTATGAAGCATCAATCGGGGCGCGGCTGCGTTACGAAATCGTGCCCGAATTCGCGCCCTATATCGGTGTCGAATATGAAACCGCGACAGGCCGCACGGCAGACAACATCCGCGCCGCCGGGGATGACCCCGACGGCGTGGTTGTGATGATTGGCTTGCGAGCGTGGTTCTGACCTAGCCGCCCATACGGCTGCGGTTGACTGCTTCAATCTGCTCGGCGCTCCATGTAACCGGCAGCTGGGTCTGCGGGTTGAACGTGTCACCCATTTGCGCAGCTTCGGCAGCGGCAATTTCTTCGGCGGTGAGGAACTCGCTCGGCTCCAGCGCGAACACATCGATACCGCGCGCAATCTCGGTCGCGTAAATCTTGCCATTGTACCAATAAGCCGACCAGTATCCGCCGGTCACCAGTTGGTCTTCATCCACCGGGCCGCGGTCGAAGTAAGCGATTTCGAACGGGTTGTTCGGGTCGGTGAAATCCATCACTGAAAGCCCGCCCTGATACCACGCCTGCACGAAGATATCGCGCCCCGGCACCGGAATGATCGAGCCATTGTGCGCAACACAGTTTTCCATGTCGGACTGCGCACCGGGGATCTTGTAAGTGCCGCGCCGCTCCAACTGGCCATCAACGATTTCGTAGAAGGCGTTGGCGCCCCAATCACGCGGATCGGAGGCCTGACAACGCGGACGTCCGCCGCCGCCCCATTCATCGGTGAACAGCACGACCGTGCCGTCATTGTTGAAGGTGGCGGAGTGCCAATAAGCAAAGCCATCATCGGTCACCGCATCCAGCCGCACCGGATTGTAGGGGTCGGAAATGTCCATGATTATACCATTGCCCGAACATGCACCTGCGGCGAGGTTCGCCGTCGGGAAGACGGTGATGTCGTGGCACTGATTGGTCTGGCTGGTGCGCTGCGTGCCGTCGCCATGATCGCCGCCGAGCCACAGACCGGCGATATTGCCTTCGTCATCGGCGAAGACGCGCGGGCTGGACGTGATGCGCGATGCTGCTGGATTGGCGAGCGGGATTTCGATCACGTCGATGCTGAAGAGTGCAGTGCGTTCGTCACCCGGCACAAAGCCGATGCAACCGGCGAGCTCGTCCGCATCACGCACACCTGAAGTGCCTGAATTGTAGACCACGATCCGCTCATCATCGGCGCTGACGACGGAGTGGGTGTGACTGCCACGGCAGGTTTGCACCTGGCCGACCTGCACCGGTGCGCGGACATCGGAAATATCGAAAATGCGCAGGCCCCGGAAACGCTCTTCGCTGACATCTGTGGGGACGCCGGTCAGACCGCAATCGACCCGGCCACGCGTCTGCTCGACGCTCATGATGAGAATATCGCCAACGATGGAAACATCGCCCTGTCCGCCGGGGCACACGACCGAGCTGACCAGTTGCGGGACGCCCTCTGCATCCAACTGATAAGCGTTGAAGCCATGGTAATTGCCCGCCACCATCAGATCGCCGGAAAAGGCCATGTCGGTATTGGCAAAGCTCAGCAGGCCGCCTCGGCTGGCGTAGCGTGGTGCGGGTTCTGCGGCTTCCTCTTCCTCGGCGTCGGCATCAGCCTCTTCGGGGTCTGCCTCTTCCATGGCCGCCATATTGTGACCGGCATGGGCCTCGGCATCGCCCTCTTCCTCTTCAGTCGCTTCGACTTCCACAGGCGGAAGCACAATGCGGCCACCACTGGGGTTGGCCGGATCGAAGAATCCTGCCGGTTTGCGCAGGAAAGACACGTGGCGCAGATTGCTAATTGCCTCCTCGGCATCGAACAAGCCGCCCGCAAGGCCAGCGCGCGGATCGTCCGACAGAGCGGCGAGCGCGGTCTTCATGCGATCGATTTCGGCCTGCTGATCACTGCGCACTTCGGCGGCGAAATCATACAGCACCGGATCGGTCGCCGTGCCCTGAATGCCGAACAGATCGCTGACCATCGTCAGCGCGCCTTCATGGTGGTCGATCATCAATTGCAGGAACAGCCGGTCGAAATTGACGCCGCGCGCCGCAGCCAATTCAGCCATCTGCTCCGGAGAGGCCATGCCCGCCATGCCAACATGGTCTGTATGACCCATGCCCGCCATCGCGGCAGGCTGGCCGATGCCGCCCAGCCATTCGCGCATAAAGCTCATCTCGTCCTGCTGCGAGGCCTCAATGCGTCCGGCAGCGGTGGTCACGGTTTCGTTATTGGTCCGCTCTGCCACCAGCACAGACATGTCGACCGCCTGCTGGTGGTGGACGATCATGCCTTGCATGAAAGAGACATCGGCGGGCAGATAGTCGATCCGGGCCAGCTGCGTAGCCTCGCCCTCGCTCAGCACGGTTGGCGCTGCTCCGGGCGCACCGGGCTGCACGATCTGGACATCTTGCGCCAAGGCTGACGCAGTTGTGGCGAGCAGCATTGCGGCAAAGGAAAGGGAGAGCTGGGCGGGACGGCGTGCGATCATCGAAGGCTCCATTTGAAGAGACGTGGTGATATTGAGAAGCGAATTGCGCGCAACAAACCCATCTGGAGGGCGCCCGTCAATACAGTTAAAGAGATTGCGCTTCGCCTGCCCCCGGCTAATCTGCTACTCGGGAAAAGGTCAAATAACGGGGAAACACCATTATGCGCACCACATTGATCATCGCCGCATTGGCAACAGCAAGTGTGCTGACAGGCTGCAATTCCAGCGAGAATGCAGAGACCGAAGCTAGCGCCAGTGAATACACGCCGCGTCAGTATATGCAGGCGATCAACGATATCGGGCGGCTGGATGATCAGGACCAGGACGAAGCGCGCAAGCCGGGCGAATTGCTCGCCTTCGCGCAAATCGATTCCGGCGATGTCGTGGGCGATTTCGCCATGGGCGGCGGATACGTCACCCGATTGCTTGCCATCGCAGTGGGCCGGGACGGCAAAGTCTATGCCTTCCAGCCCGATGAATTCATCGCATACAATCCCGATTACGCCACCCAGCAGGATGAAACTGTGCGCCGTTATTCGGATGAAGAGGGCAATCCGGTCAATGTCTTCCCGGTGCGCGCGCCGCTGACGCAGCCGGGCTGGCCGGAACAGCTCGACACGATCATCACAGTGATGAATTTGCATGATCTGTGGCTGCCAACTTTCCCGGAAGGCACGGCGGAAGATACTGCCGCCATGCTCTACGCTTCGCTCAAGCCGGGTGGAACGCTGGTGGTGGTCGATCATCTGGCACAAGATGGTGCGGGAGCAGAAGCCGCGGACACTTTGCACCGGATGGACCGCGAACTGGCAATGGCAACGCTGACCGCCGCCGGGTTTGAACTGGATGAGGAAAGCGACATTTATTCCAACCCTAACGATACAAGGGAAACGAATGTGTTCGACGATGCCATTCGCGGCCAGACGGACCAGTTCGCGTGGCGGCTGCGCAAGCCCGAATGACGTGCGCCGGTTGGCACTTTCCGCGCCCCTGATCGTAGATAGGGTAATTGGTTTTTTGTCAGGAGAGACACACAATGAAATGCCCGCACAAAGCCCATATCGCCCTCGTCGATGGGGAGCGTTTCGTGCTGCTGCGCAATGATGGCCAGATTTTCGAACCCAAGCTTTCAAAAGTGGCCGAGCCTTCGCTTGAACCGACAAATTACAGCGCCGGAGTGAAGCATCAGGACAAGGTGAGCCAGATGAGAGGCCATACCGATCTGGACGAACTCGCCCATGCGGCCGCCGCAACCGAATGGCTCAATAGCAAGGCGATTGCGGGCGAGATGGATGATCTGGTGGTGATCGCCGATCCCAAGACACTGGGTGAGATGCGCCGCCATTACCACAAGGAGCTGGAGAGCCGGTTGGTGGGAGAGATCGACAAGGCGCTGACCGGCGAGCCGCTCGACCGGATTGAAAAGGCGCTGGTTGCAGCGTAAAATTCGGTGAAACAGGGTGAATTAAGGCGGGGCGGCTCATTACATCGCCAATCCGGTGCAACTCGTCGCGCCGCTATCGTCAGCACTATACTTGTTAAGCATTCACCAAGCATGTTTCTGGCAGGATCATGATATGAATTTTGCAAAGCTAGGTCAGTTCGTTTCTCTGTTGGCGCTGTCTATTGCGCCGTTCACGCCTGCCATGGCGCAATCGCAGAGCCAGGCGCAGGTCCAATCGAGTGGTTTTGAAGCCGCGTTTGACGGCGCTTTTGGCACTGAAGTGCGCGCCCCGCGTGACTATCGACCCGATCTCGATAGCCAGCTTGAACGCCGTATTGCGCAATTGGCCGAGGGCAGTCAGGGCCGTATCGGCGTGGCCGCGCTTGACCTGTCTACTGGCCAGCAAATCTCGGTCTATGGCGATCAGCGCTTCCCGCTTGCCAGCACCAGCAAAATCGCGATTGCCGCCGCCTATCTTGAAGGCGTGGATCAGGGCCGGTGGAGCCTGACGAGCGAATTTCCGTTGATCTGGCCAGTGCGCTCCACGCCGCTCAGCAGCGTCGCCGCGCCTGTTCGCCAAGGCGAATACATGCCGGCCCATCAATTGATCGATCTGATGATTACGCGCAGCTCAAACCCGGCGACCGACGCCCTGATCGCCGCGCTTGGCGGGGTCGAACCGGTCAATGACTGGATGCGCCGCGCCGGGATTACCGAATTCAGCCTGGACCGCAATATCGCCACGCTGGTGCGCGACAATCGCGAATTTGATGCGCGCAGCTATATCGACCCGCGCGACAGCGCCACGCCAGAGGCGATGGTGCAATTGCTGGCAGGCATTTACCAGGGCCGTTGGCTCAGCCGTTCGAGCCGGGCAATCATCATTGATGCGATGGAACGCTGCCGCACCGGCAGGAGCCGTATTCCAGCGCTGATGCCTGATGGGGTGACGGTGGCGCACAAGACCGGCACGCTGCACCGCGTTGCCAGCGATATCGGCATTCTGACCAGCCCCGATGGGCGCTCAGTTGCTGTCGCTATCTATGTCACCGGCCAGAACACTCCGCAGGCGCGCAATTCCCGCATCGCTTCGATCGCGCGCGCGATCTACGATGGCTATGCCGAAGAAGCATCGCGCGATTTCGCCAGTTCGGGTTATCGCAGCAGCACCGCCGCGCGGTAAGCCCCCGCGAGAGCTTTCACAAAACGCAAGGCACATGAAAAAAGGGCGCGGCCATCGCTGGCCACGCCCTTCTTTACGTTGGAAAACGCTTGTCGAGGATTACTCGGTAGCGGCTTCAACAGCGTCTTCAGCGCCTTCGACAGCTGCTTCAACAGCGTCAGCACCATCTTCCATGGCTTCGCCGGCAGCTTCAGCGCCGTCTTCCATAGCTTCGCCAGCGGCTTCAGCGCCGTCTTCCATGGCTTCGCCAGCTTCGTCAGCAACCGATTCCATGTCTGCAGCGGTTTCGTCAGCGGCCTGCTCGGCTTCGGCACAAGCGGAAAGGCTGAGGGCGGCGCCGGCAACTGCGGCGGCGAGAACGATCTTACGCATAGGTTTGAACCCCTTTATCTGCGATTATCCGAAACAGGCAACGCGCCTGTTCCAAAAGCCAACCACATGGTCGACCTGATTGCCTAAATAAGGCCACAATTGGGGCCGCGCAAGCAAATTATGGCGCAATTGGGGCAAAATCTTGTCACAATCATGGCTTCAACAGGGGAGATGACTTGCCTGCTGACCGAGACCACAACGCGTGCTAGCAGGCGCTTATGGCCGATAAACAGCATCTCTACCTGGTCGACGGTTCGGCCTATATTTTCCGCGCATATCACCGGCTTCCGCCGCTGACGAACCCCGAAGGCACGCCAGTTGGTGCAGTGTATGGCTACACCACCATGTTGTGGAAACTGGCGCAGGATCTGGACGATGCTGACGGGCCGACGCATCTGGCGGTGGTTCTGGACAAATCGAGCAAGACCTTCCGCAACAAGATTTATGACCAATACAAGGCGAACCGCCCTCCACCCCCCGAAGATCTGGTTCCGCAATTCCCGCTGATTCGCGACGCCACCCGCGCCTTTTCGCTGCCGATGGTGGAAGAACCCGATGTGGAGGCGGACGATATGATCGCCTCCTACGCTCTCGCCGCCCAGCGCGAGGGGTGGGATGTCACCATCGTATCATCCGACAAGGATCTGATGCAGCTTGTCAGCGAGAAAGACGGCGCCAATGGTCCTGCGCGCATCGACATGCTCGATACGATGAAGGATGCGCGCATCTTCATCCCCGAGGTCGAGGACAAATTTGGCGTCCCGCCCGAACTGGTCGGCGATGTGCTGGCGCTGATGGGTGACAGCGTGGACAATATTCCCGGCATTTACGGCATTGGCCCGAAAACCGCGTCCAAGCTGATTGGCGAGAATGGCTCACTGACCGCTGCGCTCGATGCTGCGCCGGACATGAAAAAGTCCAAGCTGAAAGAGCGCCTGCTGGAAGGGCGCGACATGGCTGAACTCAGCCGCGTGCTGGTGGAACTGAAAAGCGATTGCCCGCTGCCCATCGCCATCGACGACATGAAGCTGGAAGGCATCCCGCCCGAGCCGCTCGCCGAATTTCTTGAAACGCACGGCTTCAATTCATTGCTCAAGCGGCTCGATGCAGGCGCAGGCAGTCCGGGCCGCAAAACCAATCTTGATCCGGCCAAGGC
>DFBR01000165.1:8536-9942 GCA_002367375.1 Erythrobacter sp. UBA3075
ATGGATCGGCTGGAGCACTGGATCGCGCGCGCGGCTGCCGCACGGCTGGTGGCGGTCGATACTGAAACCAGCGCGCTTGATGCGATTTCGGCGGAGCTGGTTGGGGTTAGCCTTGCGATTGGCCCCAATGATGCCTGCTACATTCCCTTGGCTCACGGCGGCAGCGACATGTTCGCCGAAAAGCCGCAGCAGATTGACCGTGATGCGGCGATGACAGCGCTCAAGCCGCTGCTGGAGAGCGATGCGGTGATGAAGGTGGGGCAGAATATCAAATACGATATCAACGTGCTCGCGCGGCACGACATCGCCATCAGCCCCGTCGATGACACAATGATCATGAGTTTCGATATGGACGCCGGGCGCAGTCAGGATGGCATTGGCGGCGGGCATGGCATGGACGAGCTGGCAGAGCGCCACCTTGGCCACACCTGCATCAAGTTCAAGGATGTTTGCGGCACCGGCAAGAAGGCGATTCCTTTCGGCGAAGTGCCACTGGACAAGGCCACCGAATATGCCGCCGAGGATGCCGACGTCACATGGCGGCTGCACGCGCATCTCTCGCACCGCTTACCAAAAGAAGGCGCGACCCGCATCTACCAGCGCGTCGACCGCCCGCTGATCCCGGTGGTCGCCGCGATGGAGCGCGAAGGTATCAAGGTGGACCGCGCTGAACTCTCGCGCCTGTCCGAAACCTTTGCCGGAGAAATCACCCGGCTGGAAAAGGAAATTCACGAAGACGCCGGGCGCGAATTCACCATCGGCAGCCCCAAACAGCTCGGCGAAGTGCTGTTCGACACGCTCGGTTACAAGGGCGGCAAGAAGGGCAAGAGCGGCCAGTATTCGACCGATCAGAGCGTGCTGGAA
Source organism: Erythrobacter sp. UBA3075 (assembly GCA_002367375.1). Lineage (GTDB taxonomy): Bacteria > Pseudomonadota > Alphaproteobacteria > Sphingomonadales > Sphingomonadaceae > Alteraurantiacibacter. Next base: position 9,401 of record DFBR01000165.1, read on the forward strand.
CGGCTCGCGGGTGATGGCGCACCGATTGCCAACAAGGTGCTGGAATATCGCCAACTGTCCAAGCTCAAGAGCACTTACACGGACGCTTTGCAGGAAGCGATCAACGCGCGCACGGGCCGCGTGCACACCAGCTACAGCCTTGTCGGCGCGCAGACCGGACGGCTGTCCTCCACCGATCCGAACTTGCAGAATATCCCGATCCGTACCGAAATCGGGCGGCAAATCCGCAAGGCCTTTGTGCCGGAGGATGGCAATGTGCTGCTCGCCGCCGACTATTCGCAGATTGAGCTGCGGCTGGCTGCACATATGGCCGATGTCGATACGCTGAAGGATGCCTTTGCCAAGGGCGAGGATATTCACGCGCGCACCGCGACCGAAATGTATGGCGAAGTCACCCGCGATACCCGCGCGCAGGCCAAGACGATCAACTTCGCCATCCTCTACGGCATTTCGCGCTGGGGACTGGCGGGCCGTCTCGGCGTCGAGGCGGATGAGGCGCAGGCGATGATCGACACCTATTTCCAGCGCTTCCCCGGCATTCA
>DFBR01000165.1:10047-11390 GCA_002367375.1 Erythrobacter sp. UBA3075
CCCGCATGCTCCCTGCACTGGAGGCAGCTGGCCTGCCCCATGTGCGCATGTTGCTGCAAGTGCATGATGAACTGGTGTTCGAACTGCCGACAGGCGATGTCAACGCGGCCAGTCCGGTGATTGAACGCGTAATGGCTGAGGCCGCGCTGCCTGCGGTGACACTCGACGTGCCGCTCGGCATCGAAATCGGCACCGGGCCCAGCTGGGACGACGCGCACTGATCGTGCAGCGGCTCTGGTTGTAACTGGCCGGTCAGCCGCCTAGGCCGCGCACATGTTTGAACGCCTGAACCCGCAAAACTGGAATTTGAGCTGGACCGCGCTTGCCGAGGCGGCGGTAGCGCTTTTCATCGCGATTGCGCTCGCATGGCTGATCTACCGCGTCGCCTTTGCCATTGTGCACAGGCTGGTAAGCACTTCCAAATCCGCCGTGGACAATCTCGTAGTGCAACGCATCCGCCACCCGATCAAATGGTCACTGATCGCGATTGCCATAACGCTGGCCGCGCAGGGCGATCCGACGATTGCGAGGGTGTGGGAGCCACTTGCACAATTCCTGCGCCCCGCGCTGCTCGGCTGGATCGCCTACGCGCTGGTGAAGGCATTTACGCTGGCGATGGAATTGCGGCTGGATGCGGCAGTCGACGCGGTCGCCGTACGCAGCCGCCGCACGCGCATCGCGATCCTTTCCCGCACCGCAACCTTTGCGATCGTCTTCATCACCGTCGGTTTGATGCTGTTCACGATCCCGGCAGTGCAAAGCATCGGCGCGACGCTGCTCGCCTCGGCCGGTCTTGCCGCGCTGGCCGTGGGTGCCGCCGCGCAGCCTGCCCTCAAATCGCTGATTGCGGGCCTCCAGATCGCCGTGACCGAGCCGCTGCGGCTGGGTGACATGGTGGTGGTGGACGGGCACACGGGCCGGGTGGAAGAAATCCACATGGCCTTCATCATCGTGCGCACATGGGATGAACGCGCTGTGGTGGTGCCAACGGCGAGGTTCCTTGAAGAAAGCTTCGAAAACTGGTCGCGCACGAGCGAAGTGCTGACCGGGCCGGTGTTCCTGCATCTCGATCCCGCGACCGAAGTCGCCCCGATCCGCGCCGAAGTGGAGCGTTATGTCGGCGAGCACGAACTGTGGGACAAGCGCACCGTCGCGGTGCTGATGACCAAGGCGCATCCCGAAAGCATCGAGCTGCGCATCTCTGTCAGCGCGTCAACGATTGGCAATCTGTGGAACCTGCGCTGCGCCGTGCGCGAGCACATGATCGGCTGGCTGCGGGAAAACATGCCCGACGCGCTGATCCGCCACCGGCTTGAGGTCGAATCCGCGAATGAGCGGGTGAA
>DFBR01000165.1:11499-11914 GCA_002367375.1 Erythrobacter sp. UBA3075
TCGGGCGCGATCAGCGGTCGACAAAGGCCGACCGGCCGCCCGCAGGTGCCGCGTAGCGCAGCGCAGCGAACAGCACCGAGGACGCAAGCGCGGATGCGCTTGCGCAATGAAATCAATGCTTCTGATCGCGCGTAGAAGTCAGCATCTCGTCGGTCAGGAAGCCGATGGGTTTCACTTCCATCGCGCGCTTCTTCAGCTCGCCCTTCATCTTCTTGTATTCGGCTTCCATCTTCGCGGTCACGGTCGCACGGCTGTCTTCCATCGCCTCTTCGAAATTCGCGGCCGTCACTTTGTCGGGCGCGCCTTCGGAATGGCGGATGGCGTTGAGACCGGCGCGGCGCACAACGTCTTCCAGATCGGCCCCGGTAAAGCGTTCCGCCTTGTCGGCGATCTTGGTGAGATCGACATCATCGGC
>DFBR01000165.1:11944-12867 GCA_002367375.1 Erythrobacter sp. UBA3075
CCGGGGCGCAGCAGCGCGGGATCGACCAGAGTCGGGCGATTGGTCGCGCCGATGACAACGATGGAGGACAATTCCTCCATCCCGTCCATCTCGGCCAAAACAGTGTTGACCACGCGCGCCGTAACCTGAGGTTCGCCAACACCTGATCCGCGCGCCGGAACAAGCGAGTCGATCTCGTCGATAAAGATCACGCACGGCGACACCGAGCGGGCACGGGCGAACATCTTGGCAATCTGCTGCTCGCTCTCGCCATACCATTTGCTCAAGAGGTCGGAGCTTTTCATCGAGATGAAATTGGCCTCCGCCTCTTTCGCCACAGCTTTCGCCAACAAGGTCTTGCCGGTGCCGGGAGGGCCGTAAAGCAGGAAGCCCTTGGCCGGGCGGATGCCGAGCTGTTCGAACGCCTGCGGGTTTTTCAGCGGCAGTTCGACGCCTTCTTTCAGTTTGTCGATGGCCTCGTCCAGCCCGCCCAGATCGCTCCACCCTACGGTGGGTGCCTGCACCATAACCTCGCGCATTGCGGATGGCTGCACGCGCTTCAGAGCCTCGCGGAAATCACCCTTTTCGACACGCAGTTCGTCGAGCACTTCGGCAGGTACTTCGCGCGCATCGAGATCGATTTTGGGCATGATCCGGCGGACCGATTCAATCGCGGCTTCGCGGGTTAGCGCGGCAAGGTCTGCGCCGACAAAGCCATGCGTCGAGCGGGACAGCTCCATCAAATTCACGCCTTCGCCCAGCGGCATTCCGCGTGTGTGGATGGCAAGGATTTCGCGGCGGCCATTGTCGTCGGGCACACCGATCACGATTTCGCGGTCGAAGCGGCCCGGACGGCGCAGCGCCTCGTCAATGGCTTCGGGACGGTTGGTGGCGGCGATGACGACCAGATTGGCCCGCGCCTGCAAGCCGTCCATCAACGTCAG
>DFBR01000029.1:0-7062 GCA_002367375.1 Erythrobacter sp. UBA3075
CCAAGTAATTTCGACATGATGGCCAACGCAGCCTTCTATTATGGCGCGGCTTTCACGCTAGCCGATGAGATCGAGCAATTGATGGACGACATGCCGTTCGAGACCGCCAGCGCGAATTTCTACGCCGCTGCGCAGCGCGGGCTTGGGGCGGAACTCGAATGGCCGATGCTCGGAGCGAGATGCTCTGCCGGGTCTGTCATAGAGCGGCTTATTCCGGCGGCCGAGTCAGGTTTGCGGGGGCAAGGCATGGCGAAAGACTTGATCGACAAATACCTCTCCGCCATTACCATGCGGATGGAGACCGGTCAGACAGGTGCCGCGTGGCAGCTCGCGCATTTTGAGAAATACGGTGATCTGAACAAGCTGACTGCGGCCTATCTGGAGCACCAGCGGACCGGAATACCAGTGCATGAGTGGGACGTCTGAATCCTTCGCCATGCTGACAATCCGCGACTCTTTGCCAAACGGCCTGCTTGATTGCCGCGCATCGCAGATTGGCGATGTTCTGGGCGGCCCAACGCTGATCGAGCTTGGCGGTCAGCGTGAGGCGCCACTGTTTGTCTCTATTCTCATTCATGGGAATGAAGATGTCGGGCTTGGGGCTATCCAGCGCGTGCTCAAAGCGAGGCTGGAGCAGGCCCTTCCGCGCTCCCTGATGCTTTTTATCGGCAATGTCGCTGCGGCTGCGCAAGGACAGCGGCGGTTGGACGGGCAACCGGATTACAACCGCATATGGCCGGGCGCTGTCGATGACCATGAGACGCCCGACGCGCAGATGATGGCGCAGCTGCATGATCGCGTTGTTGCACGCCGCGCCTTTGCCGCCATCGATCTGCACAACAACACCGGTCGCAATCCGCATTATTCGGTTGTCTGTTCCAAATCGCCATCGGCGATTGGGCTTGCATCACTCTTTACCGATCGAGCCGTCCTGTTTCGCGGATTGCCGGGGACACAAACGGCATCTTTCAGCAATCTCGTGCCAGCAATGACAGCGGAATGTGGCAAGCCGCGCAGCGCCGAGAACGAGAGAGCGGCCGCCGCATTCGTCAACCGGGTTCTGGAATTGGACCATCTCCCGACCGAACCGGAACTGCGAGAGCCGCTGCAATTATTCCACACGCTGGGTGTCGTTCGCGTCAGGCCTGAAATTACGCTGGGCTTCGGTGATGCAGGAGCGGAGCTGAATCTCGACCCGCATCTGGACCGGCTCAACTTTATGCAGGTCTTGCCGGATAGGGTGCTCGGCCACACCCAGCATCCCGCGCCCATCGAAGTCATCGACGAAGATGGTCACGATGTTGCGGAGTCATTCTTTAGCCTGACGAATGGAGAATTGCGCCTGCGCAGAGAGGTCACGCCGGCCATGTTCACGGTCGACGAGCGGATCGTGCGGCAGGACTGCCTCGGCTATTTGATGGAAACTTTAGACCATCTGTGAGTGTAGGTTAGGCGCATTCAGATCCTCGGTAGAGGGCGCAAGACCCGCACCGGTCTCGCTATCGGGTCAAACAAGCACGGTGACCCCATCGTAAAGGTTCTGGTGATTGGCGCCGGAATGCTGGCCGAGCGTCGGCTGCTCCCAGCCGGTTGAGCGCTGATAGACCGAGCGGCTTGCTTGCGTGTTGAAGCTGAAAGTATGGACCGTGGGATTGAACACCTCGTTCCTGGTCACCAGCACATTATGCCCATTGCCGACATCGCTCAGATGATCCCATGCGGTGAAGTAGGCGGGCAGGTTTTCAGAGACACCGTGCAGCAGTGGATCGGCGATCGTCACGCGGTTGCCATCAATGGCTTCAATGCGGGTGGGCTGGCGAACCAGCGGGCGCGGCATGAACAGCTGTGTGCCGTCTTCCCCGCTGCCCATGCCCACGAGCACGATACCACTGCGTTCAATGCCAAGCTGTATTCGTAACCGGCGTAGGAAAGTCCGGCAATTCCGGGCCTGTTTCAGGGTTTGCAGGAATATCGGGGAGGTCGGTCGCCAATTCCTGTGCGGACACGGCCAGCGGCNNAAACCATTGAAAACAGGGGTATGCGCGGCATTTCATGCCCTCTCCAACATTTGTTCCGTCCAGCCATTGACCTCGAATGATACCGTGTCGATTATCGGGTCAAGCGGTGTCATTGCACCTGAAGCTGATACCGATTTGAAGAGCCGGGAGGGGCCATTGCATGTCTGACGCTATTCCATCGAACCTGCGCGCAATCTCTGCGCAATTGACGCAGGCGCGGATGCAGGCGCACGCTTTGTCCGAACCGCCAGCGGGGCTGCCCGATACGCTGACTGACGCCTATCTGGTGCAGGATCACTCGATTGCCGCTTGGGACGATGAGATCGCAGGCTGGAAGGTCGGCGGCGTTCCGCCCTCCTATCTCGATCGCTTTGACGACAGGCGCCTTGTCGGTCCGATCTTCCGCAGATCCGTGCGCCACGCGGTTGCGGGCGAACCGACAGGCATGCCGGTGTTTGCAGGCGGCTTTGCTGCAATCGAGCCGGAATTTATCTTCCAACTTGGCGAGAGCGAAGCCGAGACCCGTATGTTCATTGGCGTAGAAATCGCCAGCAGTCCGGTCCATGCGCTCAATGATTATGGCCCGACCGCGATTATCTGCGATTTCGGTAATAACAATGGCATGCTGCTTGGTCCCGAGGTGGCCGATTGGCGGAGCCGGGGTGCAGACCTGCGCGTTGTCGCCGAGATTGACGGTGAGATCATCGGAGACAAGACGCTCGACAATTTCCCTGCCGACGCGCTCGCCAGCCTTGCGTTTCTGCGCGAAGTTTCCAAGCGCCGTGGTTATGACCTCCCGGCTGGAACCTACGTGTCGTCGGGCGCTATCACTGGCGTTCACGAAGCCGAGATTGGCGCGCGTTCGCGGCTTACATTCGGCGATCTTGGTGCGGTGGAACTGGAACTCGTCCCAGCAACCGCGCAGTGACGAGAATTCCGCCGCACGGCATTGGCAGGATTGGCAGTCAGCGGATTGCTGGGTGCCTGTTCCAGCCGCTTGGACGGCGGCCTGACCAAGCTGATGGCCAATGAATGGGCGGCCAAGGGCATCAATGTAAACGCATCGCGCCCGGCTGTATCGCCACCAACAACAGCGCCGCGCTGCAAGCGGACGAAACGCGCAATCGCCAGATTGTGGAGCGAATTCCTGATGGGCGCCGGGGCGATCCGGAGGATATTGGCGGAGCGGCTGTGTTCCTGTCCAGCAGTGCAGCCGATTACATGCAGGGTCATATTTTGGCGGTAGACGGCGGCTGGCTCGCGCGCTGAAGCGATCGTCTTCACGATTTCCCGAAGGCTGGTAATACGTCCGTCGCATTTTGCGCTATAGAGCGGGGAACGCATCAGGATTCGCTATTTTAGGGGCCGCCACCATGCAGACCGATCGCCGCAAATTTTTCGCCCTGACAGGAACCGCTTTTGGCGGCTTGCTCGTCACGGGCTGCACCTCTTCGGGCACCATTCTGGCGTCCGCAGCGGGCAGTCCATTTGGCGCATTGCAGCCCGATCCAGCGGGTGTGCTCGACCTCCCACCAGGTTTTTCCTACCGCGTGCTGTCGCGGCTTGGCGATGTCATGAGTGATGGCGACACAGTCCCCGACGATGCTGACGGCATGGGTTGTTTCGATCTCGGCAATGGCAAGTTGGCGCTGGTGCGCAATCACGAACTCATGCCTGATGGTGAAAACGGCATTGCCGCCTCACCGGCCTTCGATACTATCCAGCGCAGCCTTATCGCGCTTCCGGGAGGTACGACCACGATCGTTCTCGATGCCGAAACGCTTGAAGTCGAGCAGCAATATCGCAGCCTTGCAGGCACGATCCGCAATTGCGCGGGCGGGATTACGCCGTGGAACAGCTGGCTCAGTTGCGAAGAGAATACGGTCACTGTCGAAGAAGCGGGAGGCCGCATCAACCAGAACCACGGCTATGTCTTCGAAGTGCCCGCCGATCATGTCGGGCTGGTCGATCCGGTGCCGCTGCGCGCGATGGGCCGCTTCAATCACGAAGCGGCTTGCGTCGATCCGGCAAGCGGCATTGTCTACATGACCGAAGATCGCCCGGATTCGGTGTTCTATCGCTTTATTCCCTCGGTTCCGGGTGATCTTGCGCAAGGCGGGACCTTGCAGGCGCTGGTGATCGATGGTGTCAGCGACACGCGCAATCACGGCAGCGCGGCGATGGCGGTTGGTCAGCCCCATGCCGGTACATGGGTCACGCTTGATGATGTCGAAGCTCCCGAAGATGATCTACGCACCCGCGGCGCGGCAATGGGCGCGGCACTCTTCGCGCGTGGCGAGGGCCTATGGATGGGCGATGGCGAAATGTACTTCACCGCCACCAGCGGCGGGGCAGCAGAAGAGGGACAGATCTTCCGCCTGCGCCCCAATGCCGACGGGCCTGACGCGATCGACCTATTTTACGAAAGCCCGGCAGCGTCCGAATACAGCTTTGGCGACAACATCGTCGTCACGCCATTTGGCGATCTGCTGGTCTGCGAAGACCAATATGGCGCAACGGTCGACAATTATCTGCGCGGTGTAACGCCAGCAGGTGAAGCCTATCCCTTCGCGCGTATCCGCTTGCAGACAGAGCCTGCGGGCGCGTGCTTCTCGCCCGATGGCCAGACGATGTTCGTGAACATGTATTCGCCCACCATGACGCTGGCGATCACCGGGCCTTGGCCGACTTGAGGGGGAGGGGCGCGTGACGGTCCAACCCAGCGTGCTGTTTGTCTGTCTCGGCAATATCTGCCGCTCTCCCATGGCTGAAGGCGCGATGCGCGTGGCAGCGCGAGAGGTGGGGCTGGAAATTCACATAGACAGCGCAGGCACCGGCGCGTGGCATGTCGGCAATCCGCCAGACAGCCGCGCCATCGCGACGGCGCGCGCCAAAGGCGTGGACATATCGGGGCTGCGCGCCCGTCAGGCGGATCCAGACGACTTTGCGCGATTCACGCATATTTTTGCGCTCGATAGCCAGAATCTGGCTGATTTGCGCCGACTGGCACCCGGCGGTGCTGCGGCGGAATTGGCATTGCTGCTCGATATGGTTCCGGGACGCGAAGGGCAGGCGGTGGCCGACCCCTATTACGGAGCGGACGACGGCTTCGAGGAAACCTGGCGCGATGTCAGCTCTGCGGCGCAGGCGTTGATCGCTCGGCTCAAGGTTTGAGCTGGCAGGATAGCATCGCTGCCATCATGGGCAGTGCGGTGACCGGCGGGAGAAAGCTGGCGGGCGGCGATCTTGGTGGCGCAGTCTCGGTCGAACTGGCCGATGGGCGAAGGCTGGTCGCCAAGACCGGGCCGCTGGTCCAGCGCGAAGCCGCGATGTTGCGCGCCATCGCCGCAACCGGAGCGCCCGCGCCGCAGGTCCATCATGTCGACGAGGGCCTGCTCCTCATGGACCATGTCGAAGCGGGCGGTGACAGGAACTGGAATAGCCTTGCCGAGGCATTGCACCTCCTCCACGCACCGCGCGATGAAGCCTATGGCTGGGATGAGGACTATGCCTTTGGCGCGGTCGCAATCATCAACACGCGCAATGACAATTGGCCCGGCTTCTGGGCGCAAAACCGCCTGCTATGCCATGGCGAGACAATCAGCGGCAGCATCACCGCGCGGCTGGAGGCGCTGGCAAAACGCTTACCCGACCTGCTGCCCGCATACCCGTCCCCGGCGCTGCTGCATGGTGATTTGTGGGGCGGGAATATGCTGTTCCACCAGGGCAGCCTCGCCGCGCTGATCGACCCTGCATGTTATGTGGGCCACCGCGAAGTCGATGCTGCGATGCTGACTTTGTTCGACCATCCGCCGGACAGCTTTTTCGACGCACTGGAGCTGCAAGCGGGCTGGCGCGAGCGTCTGCCCATCTACCGACTGTGGCCGCTGCTGGTGCATTTGCGACTGTTCGGCAGCGCCTATCGCGGTTCTGTCGAGAATGCGCTGGGCACGCTCGGCGTCTGAACCGTCAGGCCAAGCCGGGGAAGGGGGTCCAATCCTGTTCGCCGGGAAGCGGCGTGAAAATCTCGTCCAGCATCGCATCGGTCACGCCTTCAGGCTCAGCCGGATCCCATTTGGGCGCGCCGTCCTTGTCGACCAGCACTGCGCGGACACCTTCAGTGAAATCGTAGCGCAGCATCATGCGCGATGCGATGCGATATTCCATCACCATATTCGCCGCAAAGTCCGGCTGATCGGCGGCAAATTGGCGCAGCGCGACCTTGGAGGTGGCAGGACATTTGGTCGTAACTGCCTTCAATTCCTTGGCCGCCCATTCGCTGTCATCAGCTTTGAGCGCCGCAATGATCGCTTCGAGCGTGCTGTGGCCAAAAATCCGGTCAACGGCCTCGGCATTACCTGCGAGCCGCGCATCGGGAGCTTCTGCAGACATGTCATCCAGCACCGTGCCGGGCGCGTCACCGGCAATGATGCGCGCCTTGGCTTTTGCGAGGTGATCTGCCGGAATGTAATGCGTCGCCAGCCCCGCCCACAGGCATTCCGCTCCGTCGAGCCGCGCCGCAGTCAGTGCCAGGAATTTGCCAACAGCTCCGGGAAGTCGCGGCAAATACCAGCCCGCTCCGACATCGGGGAACAGCCCAATTGAACCTTCGGGCATGGCGAACATGGTGTTCTCGGTCGCTACGCGGAAACCGCAGGGCTGCGAGATGCCTACGCCGCCGCCCATGGTGACGCCATCCATGAAGGCGATGATCGGCTTGGGGAAAGTGAATATCAGATGGTTGAGGCGATACTCGGCATGGAAGAACGCGCGGCCCGCTGCGCCGCCATCTTCCAGCGCGGAACCCCGCACCAATTGCACATCCCCGCCCGCACAAAAGCCGCGGCCCTCCGCGTGGTCGAGAATGACCGCCTCGATTTCCGTGTCATCGCGCCATTCAAGCAGCGCCTCTGATATCGCTTCGCACATGCCCTGTGTCAGCGCATGAAGCACCTTTGGCCGCGCGAGCGAGATGTGGCCGACTTTGCCGTGGCGATGGATGTGTACTTCTTGTGTCATTCTCAAACTCCTCCCCTACCCTTTA
>DFBR01000029.1:7120-10398 GCA_002367375.1 Erythrobacter sp. UBA3075
CTCGCCTGCGGGCTCACCAAGTCTCGTTATCCCTCCCCTAAAGAGGAGGGAGATAATTGAACTACTGTCGTAGCAAGTCCCGTCCTACGATCATTCGCATCACCTGATTAGTGCCTTCGAGGATCGAATGCACCCGAAGATCGCGCCAGAAGCGCTCAATCGGATAATCTCTCAAATAGCCATAGCCGCCGAAGATCTGCAGCGCATTGTTGACCACATTTGATCCGCTGTCGGTCGCCAACCGCTTGGCCATGGCGGAAAAGCGCGTCTTGTCGGGGGCGCCATCGGTCACCTTGACGGCGGCGAGGTAAAGCAGCGCGCGTGCCGCTTCCAGCTCGGTCGCCATGTCGGCGAGCATGAATTGCGTGTTCTGGAAATCGGCAATCGGTGTGCCGAATTGTTGGCGGTCTTTCGAATAGGCAATCGCTTCATCGAGGCAGCGTTGCGCGCCGCCCAGCGAACATGCGCCGATATTGAGCCGTCCTCCGTCGAGCCCGGCCATAGCGAAGCGGAAACCTTCTCCCTCCGCGCCAATGCGATTGGCTACCGGCACGCGGGCGTCTTCGAAGATCACCTGCGCGGTTGGGCTGGCATTCCAGCCGAGCTTCTTTTCCGGCGCACCGAAGCTGACGCCGGGCGTGTCCTTGTCCACCAGGATGCAGGAAATGCCGCGGGTCTTGTGCTCACCGGTGCGGACCATCACGACATAGACATCATTCACGCCGCCGCCGGAGATGAACTGCTTGGTACCGTTGACGACGTAGTGATCGCCATCCACCCTCGCCTGCGTCTTCAATGCGGCCGCATCCGAGCCACTGTCCGGCTCTGTGAGACAATAGCTGGCGAGCTTTTCCATCCCGATCAGATCATCAAGGTATTTCGCCTTCACCTCGTCCCCGCCAAAGGTGTCGATCATCCAGGCGGCCATGTTATGGATCGAGATAAAGGCGCTGGTAGTGGGGCAGCCATAGGATATGGCTTCCATGATGAGCGCAGCTTCCAGTCGCCCAAGACCGATGCCACCACTTTCTTCCGAGACGTAAATCGCGCCAAAGCCAAGCTCTGCGGTGCTCTTGATCACGTCCTTCGGGAAGTGGTGCTTTTCGTCCCATTCTCCGGCGTGCGGAGTGATGTTGTCGGCGGTAAAACGCTGCGCCATTTCCTGAATGGCGAGCTGGTCCTCGTTGAGCTGAAACTGTCCGGTCATCGGGTAATTCTCCTGCACGCTCCCATGTCAGGAAGCGTTTGCAGGTGCAACTATTGTGGCGGCGCGGGGATTGCTGATTTCGGCTAGGTGACGGGTTCGGGATCGATAGGCGTCGGGTCGATCCCCACCGCATCGTCGAGCGGTTCCGGGGCGAAGCCCTGCGTCGTATCCATCAGGTCTTCAGGCGAGGCGTCCAGCACGGCTTCTTCCGCCTCGGCCGCTTCCTCCGCTTCGCCCACATCGGCATCTGACGTGGTTTCTGCCGGAGCCGCTGCTTCGCTTTCCTCGCTGACGTCGCTGTCCTGCTCGTCCGCGTCCTGCGCGGCGGTTTCACGTTCGGCAATGGCCCGTTCGGCAGCTTGGCTGCGGCTTTCCAGATCGTCTCCGCAAGCTGTCAGAAGCAGCATCGCAGGCAAGGTGCTGGCGCATAATAGAGCGTTGCGTGTCATGGTAGTTCTCCCTTCAAAACCTGTGCATCAACCGCATGTGATCCGCACAATTACCAAGCGGTCATCATAGCTCACCGTCAGGCGATCCGGGCGGTAATCCATCGTCAGGGCGGTGCGCGGCGGTGCCCAGCGCAAGGTGTTGGAACCCGTCGCGGCGAGCAGCACTGCCCCGGCTTCGGCACTGGCGGTGTGGCCGATATGGTCCTGCACGCCCGACGCATCGCATTGGCCTGCTGCCTCGCGCACCGGGGGTTCGCTCAGCGCAGGCGGCGGCGCAGCGGCGCATCCGGCGAGGGCAAATGATGCGATAATCGTGAGCATGACGGTACGCATGGAATCTCCTGTGATGCTGCATCCTAGCGTCCGGCGTGCCATCGCGCTAGGAGGCGCGGCGAAGGAGACACACGCAATGGCAGGACTTTGGTTCGAGGAATTCAGTGTTGGACAGGTGTTCGATCACCCGCTGCGCCGCACGGTGACCGAAACCGATAATGTGCTGATGACAACCATGACGCACAATCCGGCCGCGCTGCATCTCGATGCCGAATATATGAAAGGCACCGATTATGGCCGCGTGCTGGTCAATTCGTGCTTTACGCTCAGCCTGATGGTGGGGATCAGCGTCAACGATACCACGCAAGGCACAGCGGCAGCCAATCTCGGGTGGGACGAAGTGCGCTTCCCCGCGCCGGTGTTCGTCGGCGATACCTTGCGGATCGAAACCGAAGTGCTGGATTTGCGGGAAAGCAAAAGCCGCCCGGCGCAAGGCATCATCACCTTCGCCCACCGCGCCTACAATCAGGATGGCACGCTCGTCGCCTCGTGCAAACGCACCGGTTTGCAGCACAAACGGCCTGATTGACCGCATGATTGACCAGGTGGGGCCGCCCCTGTATTCGCTCGCCGCGCCGCTGCGGCATAATGCGGGTGTAGCTCAATGGTAGAGCAGCAGCTTCCCAAGCTGACGACGAGGGTTCGATTCCCTTCACCCGCTCCATTTTTTCCGCCCTACCGCTTCGCTACTTGAGGGCGGGCTAGGGTCGTGCGAAACATCACGCTGCCATGACCGCATTCTTTCTCGCCTTTCTCGCCATCGCGCTGGTCATGTTGGCCGGGCGAGAAGCTGTGCGTATCTCGCGGATTACAGCCGCTGGTGCTTCACCTTGGGCGGTGTTTGCGATCATTGTCATAGCCGCGATCGCCGCTTGCGCGCTGGCAGCATGGTTGGCGGGGGCGTTTGCGACGATGTTGTCGCCACGTCAGCATGGCTGGCTTGTCGCCGCCGCCCTTGTCCTCGCGGCATTGGAAGTGGTTTTCCTCAAGACACCCAAGACTCCCACCGAACCTACCCAGTCGCTAGGCGCGCTCGCGCTGGTGCTGTTCGCTGGAATTCTCGCCGATGCCAGCGGACTGCTTGTCCTTTCTTTGAGCATATTGTCGGAGACCCCTGCACTGGTTGCGGCAGGAGGCGCGCTGGCTGTGACCAGTGTGTTGGGGGCCGCTGTTCTGGGCGGATCAGATTGGGAGAAACTGCCGCGCCGCCCGCTGCGCTGGAGTGTCGGTTTTGTCTTGATCCTGAGCGCATCTTTAATCGCTTTAACTCCGCCTGTAGCTCTTAATTA
>DFBR01000029.1:10526-10856 GCA_002367375.1 Erythrobacter sp. UBA3075
ATTAGACCTTCCCGTCATTGCGAGGAGTCTTTAGGCGACGAAGCAATCCAGTGTTCGTCGTTAGTCGCGCGCGCGACCGCATGAGCTGGATTGCTTCGCCTGCGGCCCGCAATGACGAGGAACGGAATTGACCAATATCGACATTTTCGAAAGCGCCAGCGACGCCGATATCGCCGCGTTTCTGCGTGAAACGCTGTCAGCCAAGCTGGCGCAGAGCGACCAGCCCATCGCTATCAGCGTGCCGGGCGGCTCGACCCCGTTTCCGATCCTTGAGCAGCTTGCTAGCGCCGATCTCGACTGGTCGCGCATCACCGTGTGGCCGGGCGATGA
>DFBR01000029.1:10907-15138 GCA_002367375.1 Erythrobacter sp. UBA3075
CTGGTGTGGCTCGGCATGGGGGCGGACGGGCACATTGCTTCGCTGTTCCCCAACACCGATCCCAAGGTGGACGATCCCGTACCGCTACGCCGCCTGACACCCGACCCGCTGCCGCCCGAAGCGCCGTTCGACCGCATCACGCTGACCATGCCCGCACTGCTTAATGCGGAACGGCTGATGTTCGTGATCCGCGGTGAGGACAAGCGCACGGTGTTCGATGCGGCCACGCGCGGGGAGCATGATCTGCCCATCGCCCGCTTGCTCGGCGCGGCTGCAAAAGACGGCCGACAAGTGACATGCTTCGCCTGATCCCATGCTCCACCTGATACCGGTACCGCTGCACCGGCTGGCGCTGCGAATAGGCTACAAGCTGCGCCAGCAATTCTGGAAATTGGCGAAGCCCGATGTCGCGGGCGTCGCCGTGTTGCTGCGCGATGGCGAGGGCCGCCTGCTGCTGGTGCGCCACAGCTATGGCCCGCGCGCATGGGCGATACCGGGCGGCGGGATGGGCGCGGGCGAAGACCCGGCAGAGGCCGCGCGCCGCGAAATCCGCGAAGAACTGAGCTGCGAGCTGGCCGGGCTTGAGGCGCTTCACGCATTCGAGGAAGACCTGTCCGGCGCGCCGCATACCGCCCATGTGTTCACCGCGCGGCCGATTGGTGAATTGCAAGTCGACGGGCGCGAATTGCTCGAAGCGCGCTGGTTTGCGGCTGAGGAATTGACCACGATCACCTGCACCCGCGTGACTTACAGGCGGCTCAAAACACTGGGCTTCTACAGCAGCGAAAGCTGACCATCATCGCGGCGCGGCTCCTCCGCCTCGTCCCGCTCCAGATTGCTCAGCGTCAGCCCCATCAGCCGGATCGGCATGGCCAGCGGCAGTTCGGCGGCGAGAATTTCATGCGCAATGGCGGAAAACTCCGCTTTGCCCGCCACCGCATGGTCGAGCGAGCGGGCGCGGGTCATCAGTTGGAAATCGTTGAACTTGACCTTCAGCGTGACCGTGCGGCCCTTGGCCTCTTTGCTCGCGATCCGGTCCCACACAATATCGACGATGTTATCGAGCGTTTCGCGCAGCGCGCTGCCGCTGGAGATGTCTTCACTGAATGTCCGTTCCCCGCCGATGCTCTTGCGAATGCGGTTGGAGCGGACCGGGCGCAGATCAATCGCGCGGGCGGCGCGGAAAAGATATTCGCCAAAGCTGCCAAAATTGGCGCGCAACCACGCGGCATCTTTCTCGGCAAGGTCCGCGCCTGTTTCAATCCCCAGCCGAGCCATCTTCTCCGCACCTTTCGGGCCCACGCCATGAAACCGGCGAATGGGCAGCGATTGCACGAAAGCAGCACCTTCGCCGGGGCGGATGACGCACAGACCATCGGGCTTGTTCTGATCGCTCGCCAGCTTGGCGAGGAATTTGTTGTAGGACACGCCCGCGCTCGCGGTCAGCTGCGTTTCCTCGCGTATCTGCTTGCGGATTATCTGCGCGATGGCCGTGGCAGAGCCGATGCCGTGAATATCCTCGGTTACATCGAGAAACGCCTCATCGAGGCTGAGCGGCTCGACATGCGGCGTGTGGTGGTGAAAGATTGCGCGGATTTTCTCACTGACTTCGCGGTAGACGTCAAAACGGCTCTTGCAGAAGATTAGATCCGGGCATTTGCGCTTGGCGGTGACGCTGGGCATGGCGCTGCGCACGCCAAACTCGCGCGCCTCGTAACTCGCCGCCGCCACCACGCCGCGCCCCGATGATCCGCCGACCGCCACCGGCTTGCCGCGCAGGTCAGGATTGTCGCGCTGTTCAACGCTGGCGAAGAAGGCGTCCATATCGACATGGATGATCTTGCGCAGGCCGCTGGCTTCTTCCGCCTCGCCATCATCATCCGTAATTTTCGCGTCCATTCTGGCGATATAGGGGCAAGCGAGGCCGGGTGCGAGATCGCAGCGGCGTATATCCCGCTTCCCTTTTGCTGCGGCAAGCTTCAAGGACTTTGATGTGAGCTTTTCCGCAACCATCGCCGCGATCCGCAACAAACCGCTGCACGAGCGTGAGATGATTGTGCTGATGGCTTCGCTGATGAGCCTGCAGGCCTTTGGCATCGATGCCATGCTGCCTGCACTGGGCCAGATCGCCAGCGACATGGATGCAGGCGGCAATTCGCGCCAATTTGTCATTGGAGCGTACTTCCTCGGCGGCGGGATCGGCGCGTTCTTCCCCGGTGCCTTTGCCGATCGATTCGGGCGCAGGCCGGTGTTGGCGCTGGCACTGGTGTCTTATCTGGTCCTTTCGCTCGCCTGTTCACTGGCGACAAATTACAATTTTCTGCTGGCCTTTCGCTTGTTGCAGGGCGTGCTCTGCGCCGGATTGAGCGTGGTGCCCGCCGCCATCGTTCGCGACCATGTTGGCGGCGACAAGATGGCGCGCTTGATGAGCCTTATCATGATGATTTTTCTCGTCATTCCGATTATGGCGCCGGCCATCGGACAGGGCATCATGTATCTGTTCGGATGGCGGGCGATTTTCGGGGCGATGGCTATTTTTAGTCTCATAGTGGGGCTGTGGGCGTGGCTTCGCTTGCCGGAGACGCTGGAGGCTGAAAACCGGCAGGACATTCGCGCCAGAACGATCCTGCGCAATATGCGCGAGGCGCTGTGGGCGCGTGAAAGCATCGGTTACGTGGTGGGCGCGGCGCTGGTGTTCGGATCGCTGTTCGGCTTTCTCAACTCCAGTCAGCAGCTGATTGCGGAAACGTTTGGCAACGGCGATTATTTCGCGTTGATTTTTGGCGGTGCAGTGCTGGGCATGGTCGCCGCCAATTTCACCAATTCGCGCATTGTTGAACGCTTCGGCGCGCGCCGTGTGAGCCATGCGGCGCTGCTGGCCTTCATCGCGATTTCGCTTGCGCAAGTGGTGAGTGCCAGCATGCAACCGCAAAGTCTGGCGGAGTTTATTGTGCTGATGAGCCTGTCGATGGCCTCGCTTGGCTTTGTCGGCGCGAATTTCAGTTCGATTGCGATGCAACCCTTCTACCACATCGCGGGCGCAGCAAGCAGCGCGCAAACGGCGGTGCGGATGAGCACCGGCGCAGTTCTGGGCGCAGTAATCGGCGGACTGTATGATGGCACCGCAGTGCCGCTTGCTGTGTCGATGCTGTCGTGCGCGCTGGCGGCGCTTGCCATCGTGTTGTTCAGCGAGCGCGGGCATTTGTTTCGGCGGCTGAATATCGGTCCCGGAACGCCTCTGCGGTAGCGGCGCGCCGCGTGCTGCGGTGAACACTCTATACCATTGCTCGCGCGTCCAACGGGTCGATCCGTAGCGGGCTTATGTCGATGCCGGATGCGCCGAGTTTGCGCCGGGTGGGGAGGGGGAGGTGATCCATAATGCCACCTTGGCTATCCTTCGTCATTGCGAGCGTCAGGTTTCGGAGGCCTCAACCGTGGCGAGCAACGCCTCGACCTGCACCTGCCCGCCTTCACTGGCGGAAAGCTGGGTGACAGTGCCATCGAACGGCGCGGTGAGCGCGTGTTCCATCTTCATCGCTTCGAGCACCATCAGCCGCTGACCTGCGGTGACGGAATCACCCTCGGCAACGTCAACCGCGATGACCTTGCCCGGCATGGGCGCGATAATGTCGCCGTCGGTCACCGAGCCATCTGACGAGCCATGGGGATGGTGTAAGGTGAATTCGAACGTCTCGCCGCAATCAGTAACGAGAGCGATGTCCTGCGCTGCATCTCGAGTATGCAAGTCAGTTAGGAAATCGGCAGGAGCTTCTACTTCGTGCGGCTCGGAGTTCCATTCCATTCTTACCCGCATATCCGGAGCACAATTTAGTCGGAAACCGCTCAGTCCAAAGCCCCAATTTTCTTCATATTGAGCAACGAGGTGGCTTGCCGCCTCGCGGAAAAATGCTTGAGTGGGCTTGGCCTTGAAAATCAATTTTTCGGAATGTTCCTCTATAAAGCCTGTCGATATCTCGGCCGCCTCGAACGCTGGATGCGCAAGCGCGCGATAGAGAAAACCGGCATTTGACTTCACTGGCCAGATTGCCGTGTCGTCTATCGCATCAAGCAGTTCCGTAATTGCGCCACTGCGATCAGACATATGGCAGATTAGCTTCGCCACCATCGGATCATAGAATGGCGAAACGACGCTGCCCTTATCATATCCTGTATCGACTCGAATATCTGGATCGCGAACAAGGAAGCGCTCAAGCCGACCAGTACTCGGCAA
>DFBR01000191.1 GCA_002367375.1 Erythrobacter sp. UBA3075
TCAGACAGCACGGTGAACTCATCACCTTCAAGGATCAGGCCCATCGCGATGCCGGACACCGGACGATCAATCGGAACGCCCGCGTCCATCATCGACAGACAGCCACCGCACACGGTCGCCATCGAGGACGAGCCATTGCTTTCGGTGATGTCGGACAGCAGGCGGATGGTATAGGGGAAGTCTTCATGCGCAGGCAGCACCGGGTGCAGCGCGCGCCATGCCAACTTACCGTGGCCGGTTTCCCGGCGGCTGGTGAAGCCGAAGCGACCCACTTCACCGACCGAATAGGGCGGGAAGTTATAGTGCAGCATGAAGTGATTGTACGAGAGACCTTCCAGCCCGTCGATCATCTGCTCGGCATCCTTGGTGCCCAGCGTGGTGGTGCAGATCGCCTGCGTTTCACCGCGCGTGAACAGTGCCGAACCGTGGGTACGTGGCAGCAGGCCAACCATCGCCTCGATCGGGCGAACTTCGTCAGTCTTGCGGCCGTCAATACGCTGACCGTCCTTGAGGATGGCACCGCGAACGATTTCGGCTTCCAGTTTCTTGACCGCCTTATTGGCAGTCATCTGCGTCTGGCCGTCTTCCTCGGCGTAAGCTTCCTTCGCCTTGGCACGAGCGGCGTTCAGCGCGTCGGAACGCTGCGACTTGTCGGTCAGCTTGTAAGCTGCGGCAATGTCTTTGCCCACGATACCGCGCAAGTTTTCCTTGATCGCGGCAGTGTCGTCCGAAAGATCGACTTCCCACGGATCCTTGGCAGCCTGCTCGGCCAGATCGATGATGGCACCGATGACCTTGCGGCTTTCGTCATGCGCAAACATGATCGCGCCGAGCATTTCTTCTTCGTTGAGTTCCTTGGCTTCGGATTCAACCATCATCACTGCGTCATTGGTTGCAGCAACGACGAGGTCGAGACGGCCTTCGTCGAAGATCGTGTTCACAGCCGGGTTGAGGACGTATTCGCCATCAACAAAACCGACGCGTGCAGCGCCGATCGGGCCCATGAAGGGCAGGCCGGAAATCGTCAGGGCAGCAGAAGCTGCAACCATGGCAACGATATCGGGCTCGGTCTCGCCATCATACGACAGGACCTGACAGATTACATTGATTTCGTTGTAGAAACCTTCGGGGAACAGCGGACGGACCGGACGGTCGATCAAACGGCTGGTCAGTGTTTCTTTTTCAGTGGCGCGGCCTTCGCGCTTGAAGAAGCCGCCGGGGATACGACCCGCAGCGGAGAATTTTTCCTGATAGTGGACGGTCAGCGGGAAGAAATCTTGGCCCTCACGTACACTCTTGGCGGCGGTCACGGCGCACAGCACCACGGTTTCGCCATAGGTGGCCAGAACGGCGCCGTCAGCCTGACGGGCGATTTGGCCGGTTTCGAGGGTGAGGGTTTTGCCGCCCCACTCAATCGATACGGTTTTCTTGTCGAACATGTATTTTCCTTATTGAACCCGCCCGCCACATTGCGATGCGGGGCCTACTGTTCCGGGTAATCCGTCCCGGTCCGGTGCGGGGCGCTTGTAAGCCCCAAGGCTGGCAGCCGGATGCCGCCATACCCCAAATGCGAGAAAGGCGGCCCATTGGAGCCGCCTTTGTCACGAAACTCTTATTTGCGAAGACCCAGCTTCTGGATCAGCGCGTTGTAACGCGCCAGATCTTCTTTTTTCAGATAGGCCAGCAGCGAACGACGCTTGTTGACCATCTTCAGCAGACCACGGCGGGAATGATTATCCTTGTGGTTGCCTTTGAAGTGATCGGTCAGATTGCGAATGCGTTCCGTAAGGATGGCAACCTGCACTTCGGGAGAACCGGTGTCGCCGTCGCTCTGTGCGTTTTCGGCAATGACTTCGGCTTTGCGTGTCGCTGTAATCGTCATAAAATTCGTACCTTTCGCAGTATCTTTAAAAATTGAACCCCCGCACGACTTTCATCGCGCCCCCGTTAAGCTCAACCAATGCCACCGGAACATCGTCCAGCTTGGCAAAGTAAAGCCCATCGGGTTGGGGCAGATCAGAAACGACCCGGCCTTGTCTGGCCGCCTGCGCACTTGTCTGATCGAGAGCGAGAACCGGGATACCGTCCAGCCCCGCCTCCAGTGACAGGAGGTGGTCTTGAAGTGGCGCGCCCTTACCGATTCCGTTGAGTTTGTCCAGCGAAATCGCCTGTTCTTGCACGAACGGGCCAGCCTTTGTGCGCCGTAAATAAGTAACATGCCCCACAGTTCCAAGGGCATGTGCGATGTCCCGTGCAAGGCTGCGGATATATGTGCCCTTGGAAACCCGCGCGACCAGCGTGACCGCATCGGCCAGTTCTAACGGCATTTGCGGATCGTAGGGATCTGGCCGGCCAGCGGTGGTTTGGAAAGTGGAACGCAAGTCGGACGGACCATCGCCGTGGAGAGGGCCAAGCGAGTGGATCGTCACCCGGCGCGTTTCCAGCTCAACATCCTCGCCCGCCCGCGCCAGATCATAGGCGCGCTTGCCATCCACTTTCAGCGCCGAATATTTGGGCGGCACCTGATCGATCTCGCCGGTGAAGTGCTCGCATATCGCCGCAACAGCAGCCAATGGCGGACGGCGGTCTGATGTGGCGACAACTTCGCCCTCGGTATCCAGCGTGTCAGTTTCCTCGCCGAACTGGATAGTGAATTCATAAATCTTGTCAGCGTCCAGCATCCGGCCCGAGAGCTTGGTCGCCTCGCCCAGCGCTATGGGCAATACGCCCTCGGCCAGCGGATCGAGCGTGCCGCCATGCCCGACCTTGGTCTTGGCATAGCCGCCCTCGCGCAAATTGCGTTTCACCGCGCCCACAGCCTGCGTCGAGCCAAGCCCGCGCGGCTTGTCGAGGATGAGCCAGCCCGATGGCGGACGTGGATCAGACACTGTTTGGTCAGACACCGGCGATCCATTCGGCGATCTCAAAATAGACATTCATCGCCCACACCACAGGTGGCAACACAACATTCTCGATGATGTTCGCCTGCGGAAAGACATAGGGAACGACCAGCAGCAGGACGAACAGCAATGGGAAGCCGAGCGGACGGATTTTCTCGTAAACGCGTGCTGCAGAGCGCGGGAGAAGTCCCTCCATCACATGGCTGCCATCGAACGGTGGGATCGGCAGCAGGTTAAACAGACCGAGGAAGATGTTGATCGATATGAAATAAACGAGCGCGAGGTCAAACAGGCCCAGCTCTTGCCCTGCTATTACCGCAGCAGGGTTGCCAAGAAGGCCCAGCAGCACCGCACCAATGAATGCCAGCACGAAATTGGTCCCCGGCCCGGCGGCTGCCACGGCCATCATCCCAAAGCGCGGATTATCCAGCCGCTGCTCGATCACCGGCTCCGGCTTGGCCCAGCCGAAAACCGGCATACCCGCGAGCGCCAACGCTCCCGGCACCAGCAGCGTCCCAATGGGATCG
>DFBR01000130.1:0-3256 GCA_002367375.1 Erythrobacter sp. UBA3075
CGGCGATGGAAGATGCGGGCATCCGCGTCTCACCCTCACCCAGCGAACTTGGCACCACGCTCGATGCATTGCTGAAGGAAACGGCGTAACCACTTACGCACAGCCTCCAAGGAGAGGTGCACGACATGGGTAACGAACCGCAGAACTTCCTTCCCGAACTGCCTTCGCAGGGCGAAGCGCAGCAAGGGCCGAGCTGGGGCAATCCGCGTTGGCCGCTGGCTGATGACGCGGGTGATCTGTCCGCTGCCATGGACCCGACCGATATGGTCGCGGTGATCAAGCAGGCTGCGGCAAAGGCGGGCAAGCCCGCTGATACGGCGAGCATCGAAGCGGCGTGCCGCGATTCCATTCAGGCGATGCTGCTCATCCGCCTGTACCGCGTGCGCGGGCATCTTGCGGCTGACCTCGACCCGCTGAACCTGACCCACCGCGAAACGCCCGAAGATTTGAAGCTCGAATGGCACGGCTTTGCCGGTCAGGAAGACAAGGAAGTCTTCGTCGGCGGTGCGTTCGGTTTCGAATGGGTCACAGTCGGAACGCTGCTGGCGACGCTGCGCGCCACCTATTGCGGCCATGTTGGCCTTGAATATATGCATATCGCCGACACTGAGGAACGGCGTTTCCTGCAGGACAAGTTCGAAAGCCCCGAAGACACGATCCAGTTCACCCCCGAAGGCAAGCAGGCGATCCTGCAGGCCGTGATCCGGGGCGAGGAATATGAAAAATTCCTCGGCAAGAAATATGTCGGCACCAAAAGGTTCGGGCTCGACGGCGGCGAAGCGATGATCCCGGCGCTGGAAGCAGTCATCAAATATGGCGGCTCCACCGGCATTCGTGAGATCATTTACGGCATGGCCCACCGTGGCCGGTTGAACGTGCTCGCCAATGTGATGGCCAAGCCATACCATGTCATCTTCCATGAATTTTCCGGCGGCAGCGCCAACCCTGACGATGTCGGCGGATCGGGCGATGTGAAATATCACCTCGGCACCAGCACCGACCGCGAATTTGACGGGATCAAGGTGCATATGTCGCTGGTCCCCAACCCCAGCCATCTGGAAGCGGTGAACCCTGTCGTTCTCGGCAAGACCCGCGCGCAGCAGGCCATGCATGACGATTTGGACACGCATGAAAAAGTCCTGCCCGTCCTCATCCACGGCGATGCCGCTTTTGCCGGGCAAGGTGTGATTTGGGAATGCTTCGGCATGTCGGGCGTGCGCGGCTATTCCACCGGCGGTTGCATTCACTTCATCGTGAACAACCAGATCGGCTTCACGACCAGCCCCCAATTCGCGCGTTCTTCGCCCTATCCCTCTGACGTGGCCAAGGGCATTCAGGCTCCGATCCTGCATGTGAATGGCGATGATCCCGAAGCGGTGACTTTCGCCTGCAAGCTGGCAGTCGAATATCGCCAGAAGTTCAAGCGCGACATCGTGATCGACATGTGGTGCTATCGCCGCTTTGGTCACAATGAAGGTGACGAACCCAAATTTACCCAGCCGCTGATGTATGATGCCATCAAGACGCATCCGCGCGTGTCGGAAATCTATTCCGCCCGGCTGAAGGATGAAGGCGTGATCGACGAAGGCTCGGCCGCTGCCATGCGGCAAGGCTTCATCGACCATCTCGACGGCGAATTCGAAGCTGGGAAGAGCTACAAGCCCAATGAGGTCGACTGGTTCGCCGGTCGCTGGAGCGGGTTGCACAAGCCCGCCGATCCGGAAACCGCGCGGCGCAATGTCGAAACCGCGATCGACAAGAAACTGTTCGACAGCCTCGGCCGCACGCTCACCACCGTTCCTGACGATCATACGATCCACAAAACGCTGGGCCGCGTGCTCGATGCCAAGCGTGAAATGTTCACCAGCGGCACGGGCTTTGACTGGGCAACGGCAGAGGCGCTCGCCTTTGGCAGTCTGGTGACCGAAGGCTTTGGCGTGCGCCTGTCCGGTCAGGATTCGGGCCGCGGCACATTCAGCCAGCGCCATGCAATCTGGGTCGACCAGAATGACGAAGGCAAATACATCCCGCTCGCCACACTGCCGCATGGCAAGTTCGAAGTGTATGATTCCACACTGAGCGAATTCGGCGTGCTCGGCTTCGAATACGGCTTTTCCCTCGCCGACCCGAAAACACTGGTGATGTGGGAAGCGCAGTTTGGCGATTTCGCCAATGGCGCGCAGATCATGATCGACCAGTTCATTGCCGCTGGTGAAGTCAAATGGATGCGGGCCAACGGCCTCGTCCTGCTACTGCCGCATGGCTATGAAGGACAGGGTCCGGAGCATTCCTCCGCGCGGCTCGAGCGTTTCCTGCAATTGTGCGCGAACGACAATCTCCAGGTCTGCAACATCACCAGCCCGGCGAATTACTTCCATGTGCTTCGCCGCCAGATGATGCGGCAGTTCCGCAAACCGCTCGTCATCATGACGCCCAAAAGCCTGCTGCGCCATGCTGACGCGAAGAGCGATGCGGAGTATTTTACCGGCGATAGCCACTTCAAGCGCATTCTTTCGGACCGTCAGGAGATCGCTGACAAGGAAGTGCGCCGTCTGGTCCTGTGTAGCGGCAAAGTCGCTTACGATCTGATGGACAAGCGCGACGATGAAGAGATCGACGACGTTTCCATTGTGCGCCTCGAACAAATCTATCCCTTCCCCGGCGAACCGCTGGCTGTGCGCCTCAAACGCATGACCAATCTCGAAGATGTCGTCTGGTGTCAGGAAGAGCCGCACAACAATGGCGCGTGGTTCTTCGTGCAGAACCGTATCGAAGACGCGCTTATCGCCGCCGGCCACAAGGGCATGCGTCCAAGCTATGCTGGACGCGAAGAAGGGGCATCACCCGCCACCGGCTTCGCCAAGCGTCATCAGGCGCAGCAGGAAGCTCTCGTTTCAGTCGCGCTGGGCCTTTCCAGCCGCGGCAAGTCCGCTGCCAAGCAGGCCGCGCGTTCCACTAGCAAGAAAAGCTGAGGACTCACACTCATGGCAACCGAAGTTACAGTCCCCGCATTGGGGGAATCGGTCACAGAGGCCACCGTAGGCGAATGGCTGAAGCAGCCCGGCGACGTGGTTGCGGCGGATGAGCCGATCGTCAGTCTGGAAACCGACAAGGTCGCGGTTGAGGCACCCTCGCCCGTCGCTGGTGTCATCAAGGAATTCAAGGTGGAGCTTGGCGCCACGGTCGAAGTGGGCGCTGTTATCGCGATCATTGAAGAGGGTGGCAGTGCAGCCGCCCCAACCCCTTCGCCAACGCC
>DFBR01000130.1:3332-3562 GCA_002367375.1 Erythrobacter sp. UBA3075
GGTCGCCTGACCAAGGAAGATGTAGTCGCCGCCGCCAAGGCGAAAGGCTCGAGCGCGAGCGCCCCGGCCGCATCTCCGGCACCCTCTCCGGCTCCCACCGCAGCCAAGGGTGAACGGCGCGAGGAACGCGTCAAGATGACGCGGATGCGCCAGACTATCGCCAAGCGGCTGAAAGGCGCGCAGGAAGAAGCCGCGCTGCTCACCACCTTCAATGATTGCGACATGACCGC
>DFBR01000130.1:3640-4796 GCA_002367375.1 Erythrobacter sp. UBA3075
TCTACCACGATTACGTCGATCTGTCGGTGGCCGTCAGCGCGCCCAATGGCCTTGTGGTCCCGGTCGTGCGCAGCATCGATGCGATGAGCTTCGCCGAAATCGAACTCGCCATCGCCGACTTCGGCAAGCGCGCCAAGGCGGGTGAGTTGACGATGGAAGACATGCGCGGCGGCACATTCACCATTTCCAATGGCGGCGTGTTCGGTTCGCTGATGAGCACCCCGATCATCAACCCGCCACAAAGCGCCGTGCTCGGCCTGCACCGCATCGAAGATCGTCCCGTCGCGGTGAACGGCGAAGTGGTGATCCGCCCGATGATGTATCTCGCACTCAGCTACGATCACCGCATCATCGACGGCCGCGAAGCCGTAACCGCGTTGAAAATCATGAAAGAAGCGATCGAAGATCCGATGCGGATGCTGATTGATTTGTGATGCTCTTCGTCATCCCAGCGGAGGCTGGGATCGCGTGCTGCAAGTGTGAACAATACTGAAGGAGATCCCAGCATTCGCTGGGATGACGATCCAATGGCTGAATACGACTACGACGTCCTCATCATCGGTGCTGGCCCCGGCGGTTATGTCGCGGCAATTCGCGCGGCCCAGCTTGGCCTCAAGACAGCCTGCGCGGAAAGCCGCGAGACGCTCGGCGGTACGTGCCTCAATGTCGGCTGCATTCCATCCAAGGCGATGCTGCACGCGTCCGAATATTTCGACGCTGCGGCCAATGGCACGATGGCCGCAATGGGCGTCGATGTGACGCCGAAGCTCAATATGGACAAGCTCCATGGCCAGCGGATCGATGCAGTGGATGGCCTGACCAAGGGCATCGAATACCTGTTCAAGAAGAACAAGGTCGACTGGAAAAAGGGCCTCGCCACTTTCGTTGATGCCAACACGGTCGAAGTGGGCGGCGAGACAGTGACAGCCAAAGAAATCGTGATCGCCACCGGCTCTTCCGTCACCCCGCTTCCGGGCGTTGAGGTCGACAATTCCAAGCACGTTGTGGTTGATTCCACAGGCGCGCTGGAATTGCCCAAGGTGCCGGGGCACATGGTCGTGATCGGCGGCGGCGTGATCGGGCTGGAGCTTGGCTCAGTCTGGCGGCGGCTTGGTGCGAAGGTCACCTGCGTCGAATTTCTCGACCAGATCTTTCC
>DFBR01000223.1:0-3704 GCA_002367375.1 Erythrobacter sp. UBA3075
CGTGGAATTTCCACCGCGCCCAGCGAAGCGAGATGCTCGGTCATAAACTGGCAATCGAGCAGGACATAGCCCGCCTTGCGCATCAGCGCGACGAGCCACGCCAGCGCGACTTTGCTCGCATCGCGGGTGCGGGCGAACATGCTCTCCCCGCAGAAAACCCGATCAAAGGCGACGCCGTATAACCCGCCGACCAGCGCCCCATCCTGCCAACATTCCACCGAATGCGCATGGCCGTGGCGGTACAAATTGCGATAGCTCGCGCCGATCACGTCGCTGATCCATGTTTCGGGATGATCGCGGCGCGGCTGCGCACATTCCGCGATCACCGCAGGAAAATTGCTATCCATGCGGACTCCGAAGCGATCCGACTTGATGACCTNNAGGATCGCGCGGTTACGCGGCTCGACCCAGAACACCTCATCATCATCACGCGAATCGGCCATCGGGAAAACGCCGCTGCGATAGGCGAGCAGCAAGACCTCTGGCGGGATCAATTTGGGAGAAGGAGCGTGCATTTGCGCATCTTAGCACGGCTTAGGCATGTCGTCGCTTGCCAAGGTGCTTTGCGCGTTATAGAGGCGCGGCACCCTGCAGGGGTGTAGCTCAGTTGGTAGAGCGTCGGTCTCCAAAACCGAAGGCCCACGGTTCGAGTCCGTGCACCCCTGCCATTTCTTCGATTTCAGCTTGTCGTCGGCGTGCTCCGGCCATTGAAGCCATCCACGGCTGCACCGGTAGCGTTTTCGATGGATTCGGCCCCCGCGTCCACGTCTTCCACGTTTGGCGTGTTCCAGTTCTTGCGTTCTTGATGAGTGGGCAGTCGGGTCAATTCAGGTCTCCAGTCAGATGTTCTACGTATTTTCCTAGCGCGGTGCGGAATACTGCGCGAGGGAAAACAAATTCCACCTTTACGATAATCCGCTAACACGGGGCTGATGAGCGCGCGCTTCCTTGACCACCTTCGCAATGCTGACTGGCTGAATGCCAGCCGTGTGCGCGGCTATGCCGTGATCCTTGGCTTGGCGAGCCTCGCCTTACTGGCCAATTCCTTCCTCAAGGCGATGGGCGTCGATGGCACCGATTTTCTTGCCTTCTGGGGTGCTGGCCATGTGGCGGCAGCGGGCGATCCGGCGGCGGCTTATGATCTTGCCGTGCAGGAGCAGGTGCAGACCGGCACGGGCAGCGATGGCTGGTTTGCCTTCGTCAACCCGCCGCCCTTCCTGTTTGCCGTGGCCCCTTTCGGCGCTTTGCCATTCCCCATTGCTTGGGCCGCCTGGGTCGCGACAACATTTGCAGCATGGGCCTGGGCGAGCGTTCGTGCCGCCCCGCACCTGTGGCCGCTGGTGTTGGTGTTTCCCGGAGCCTTGCTGGCCGCGGGTCATGCGCAGACCGGCCTGCTGACCGGTGCGCTGCTTGTCGGCGGAGCGGTGCTGCTCGACAAACGCCCTGCCTCTGCCGGATTGCTGCTTGGCGCGCTGGTCATCAAGCCGCATCTTGCGCTGCTCGTCCCCTTCTGGCTGGCGGGCGCAGGCAAATGGCGCGCCTTTTGGGCGGCGGGTGCGAGCGCCATCGGCTTGCTGCTGGCGTCATGGGCGGTGTTCGGTCTCGATACGCTGATCGCCTACACTTCCAGCTGGGAGGCAAGCCGCCTGATCATGGCGAGCGAGGACCGCGAATTTTATCTGCGCATGGCCACGCCCTACAGCCAGCTACGGCTGTTCGCGCCGACCGGACTTGCACTGGCGGTCAATGTCGCTTCGGCGCTCTTGATGATTGCGCTGTCCTTCATGGCGTGGCGGAGGATGGGCCGCGATGCTGTGGGCAGCGGTGCGCTGGTGCTGGCCGCGACCGCGCTCGCTTCGCCCTATCTGTTCAATTACGACCTGCCCTTCCTGATCCTGCCGCTATTGTGGCTGGTGCGTGAAGGGCTGCGCGATGGCTTCCGCGCCTATGAGAAGCTTCTGCTCGTTGCGCTGTTCTTCGCGCCCTACGCCACGCGAGCAGCGGCGCTGCCATTGGGAGTGAATTTGATGCCGCTGGCGGCGATCATGCTGGTCTGGCTCGTGTGGTCGCGCGGCAAGCCTCTGTCAGGAAAACCGGCAGAAACCTGAACGACGCAGAAATGCGGCAACCACCTCCAATTCAGGCGGACCTCGATAGACCGGCTCTCACCGGGGACGAGCTGAGCTGCTCCTCTCCATCGCAGAGCCGCAAGGGAGGCCAGCATGTCGAACCGTATTTTCACTTCCAGCCGTCCGGACGCATGGACTTCACCGCGTCCCTACACCGATGCCAGCCTGCGCATGGCGGCGCATGGCAGAGTTCTGCCGATGCAGCAGCTCAGCCTGCTTGAACGTCTGCTTGAACGCCTTTTCGGGCGCGCTTGATTGAGCGCGTAGGGGGGAGTGCGCGGTGCCCGGCTGGCCCTGCAATATGCAGGTGCCTAGCGCCGGGCGCCGTGCCTCATTGGCTTTCCGGCCCTAGTATTCTTCCGGTTCTTCCGGCGTATCGGCCAGATGCGTTGGTCCGGCATCCTTCTCGCCGCGCGCCAGCTTGAACACCACGCCCGACAGTAGCGCCAGCGCCAGCAGGTTAGGCAATGCCATCGCCGCGTTGGAGATATCGCCTAGGCGCCACACCAGCGTCAGGTCGAGCGTGGAGCCGAGGTAAATCACTACGCACCACAATACGCGCCAGATCATGTGCAGCACTTTCTCGCCCGCACGGGTCGAGCCCGGTACGCGGTCATAGATGAAGGTGATCGCACGTTCACCGTAATAGCTCCACGTCAGCAGCGTGGTGAACACGAACAGGATCAGCGCGATCGAGGCAATCAGCGTGCCGAGCGGGACGCCGATAATCTCGAACGGGAAGGCCGCAGCAAAGGCGCCGCTGGTCATGGCAAAGCCTTGCAGGTCTGAATTCCATGCATGACGGACAACTTCGCCGCCTGCGGTGAATTCACCCTTTACTGTCAGCATAACCAGCGCGGTCATGGTGCAGATCACGATGGTGTCGATGAACGTACCGAGCATCGCCATGCGGCCTTGCTTTTCGGGATCATTGGTTTGCGCCACGGCGTGCGCGATCGGGGTGGAGCCCTGACCCGCCTCGTTGGAGAACAGGCCGCGTGCGACACCGGCGCGGATCGCCAGCATGATCGCCGCACCGGCAAAACCGCCGGTTGCAGCCTGCGGGTTGAACGCGCCATCGAAGATCAGCGCAAAGGTTGCCGGCAGGTCGGAGAAGTTCAGGATCAGCGCGATCACCGCCATGACAATGTAGGCTGCCGCCATAAACGGAATGATCTTTTCCGCCACGCTACCGATAGACTTGATGCCGCCGATGATAACGATGAAGACGAAGACGGCAGTGACTGCGCCGCCAATCCATTCCTCGATGCCGAACAATTCGTTCATGCCATCGGCAATCGCATTGGCCTGAATAGAATTGCCCGTCACCAATGCGGAGAACAGCGTGCCGAGGCAGAAAACGATGGCGAGCCATGTCCATTTCTTGCCAAGGCCCATCATGATGTAGGTCATCGGGCCGCCGCGATAGACGCCGTCGGACGTCTTTTCACGATAGCGGATCGCCAGCGAGCCTTCGGCAAAGGCGAGTGCCATGCCGACCAGCGCAGTGATCCACATCCAGAAGATCGCGCCGGGTCCGCCCAGCGCAATCGCGGTTGCGACACCGGCGAGGTT
>DFBR01000223.1:3796-5182 GCA_002367375.1 Erythrobacter sp. UBA3075
TTCCACGTGCCGCCCCAGATGAAATCCGAGATATTGGTGACTCTGTCGATCAGGCTCATTGATCCGTCTTGTGCTGCCACGTGGCGCCCCCTGTTGGAACTGGTGTGAAAAATTCTCCCGAAGACGGGGGTGCTAAAGCCCCTTGGCCGCGCTGCAAAGCCCCCTTATCGCATTTGTAACCGCTTCGTGGCCCGACACGCATTGCGCGATTGCTTCCCACATGGCCTTGCCAAGCGGCGACCCCGGCCCTAAATAGCGACCCGTCTTCCGACATCGGAGCATCGATCAGCCCCTCCCGGACCTAGCCCGGGGCGGCGCGAGGCCCTACCCGGAAGGCGAGTGATTTTATTAGGCGAGCAAGCAGGCATATGGCCGAAGAAACGACAAACGCACCAGCCAAGAAGAAGACCAGTCCGGGCGAATTCGTCCGTCAGGTCCGGTCGGAAACCTCCAAGGTTGTTTGGCCGACGTGGCCCGAAACCGCGCGCACGGCGATTTTCGTGGGCATCATGGTGGTGATTCTGTCGCTGTTCTTCCTTGCCGTCGATTCGGTATTCGGCTGGGTCGTTCGCCAACTGCTCTTGCTGATCTAGCGCAGTGATTTGACACTTTGACCGGCTCCGGCCGGGCATGACGGATAATTTGAGGGAAAAAGGGACAACAATGGCTGCCCGCTGGTACATCATCCACGCATATTCCGGTTTCGAGAACAAGGTACGCGACGCGATCCTTTCCGAAGCCGAACGCCTTGGCCTGTCCGAAGGCGTGGTCGAAGTCGAAGTTCCGACCGAAACCGTGACCGAGATCAAGCGCGGCAAGAAGGTTCAGGTCGAACGCAAGTTCATGCCCGGCTATGTGCTGGCCAAGCTGAACATGACCGACGATGTCTATCACCTCGTGAAAAACACGCCCAAGGTCACTGGCTTCCTGGGTTCAGGTGCCAAGCCCCAAGCGATTTCCGAGAAAGAGGCCGCGCGCTATTTCGGCGGTGTCGAAGAAGCCAAGTCCGCGCCCAAGAAAGACATCCACGTCGATTACGAAATCGGCGATCAGGTCAAAGTGCTCGAAGGCCCCTTCGCCAGCTTCAACGGCGAAGTCGAAGAGCTCGATTTCGACAAGGCCAAGGTCAAGGTTTCGGTCTCGATCTTTGGCCGCGCAACGCCGGTGGAACTGGACTTCGATCAGGTCGAACTGGTCAAGTAAGGCCACCATACGCAATCAGTGAAACAATCGAAGAGGCGCGCGGCTATGGCTGCGCGCCTGCACCGGCCGCGCCATGCCGAGCTTGTCCGCCTCCGCCGCGATCCATCCGCCGATGAACGGGTCAAAGGCGAGGTAATGCACCCAGCCTGCCGGTAGCGCCTCATCCCCCAAACCACCCCAGCT
>DFBR01000110.1:0-6144 GCA_002367375.1 Erythrobacter sp. UBA3075
ACCGCGCGATGCAGTTTTCGCCAGCCCACAATGCGCGCACCGCGGCATCGTCTTCGCTGCCGGTGAATACGCCGCCAATGGCTTGGCCTTGCGGATCGCCAATCACGAATTCATCGTCGAGCGCGGCATCATCCTCGCTCAGCTGCACGCCTGCATCGCCGAGCATTTCAGCGCGTGGCAATTCCGGCACATAGGGGCTTTCCGCCCAATAGCCGACGAACTCGCCGTCGCTAAAATTCACAGTGAGACCCTGATACTGCGTATAGTCGAGGCCGCAATCGTTCGGCTCTTCGCTCTGCCCGATGGCTTCGCCCAGCACATTCGCCAGCGTCACTTCGGTCGCGGCCCGCATCGAGCCGAACGGCACATCATACTGCTCGAAACCGTTCTGCGGCGGGATAATGATGCCGGTGGCCTGCAAATCCAGTGTCGCGTTTTCCATCGGCTCTGCCGTTTCGGCGTCAGGCGTTGCGGCCTCTTCAGCAGGCTCAGGCGAGCAGGCTGCGAGTGCGAAAAGTGGTAGAGCGAGATAGGCAAGGCGCGTGAGTTTTTTGGGCACTGAAATCATCCCTTCTGCAAGTGTCGGCGGCCAAGCAGTTCTGCGATCTGCACGGCGTTTAATGCCGCACCCTTACGCAAATTGTCGGAAACGCACCACAGGACCAGCCCGTTATCGACGGTGGGGTCTTCGCGCACGCGGCTGATGTAGGTTGCACCGTCACCCGCGCATTCTGCCGGCGTAACGTATCCGCCGTCCTCGCGCTTGTCGACGAGCATCAGGCCGGGGGCTTCGCGCAGGATTTCCTGAGCCTCTTTCGCGCTGATTTCGTTTTCAAACTCGATGTTGA
This sequence comes from Erythrobacter sp. UBA3075, assembly GCA_002367375.1. Taxonomy (GTDB): domain Bacteria; phylum Pseudomonadota; class Alphaproteobacteria; order Sphingomonadales; family Sphingomonadaceae; genus Alteraurantiacibacter. The sequence goes on from DFBR01000110.1 coordinate 849, forward strand.
TCGCTTCAGCATGGCCGACGAAAACCGGCACGCGCACGCAAGTGGCGTTCAACTTGATCTTGGGGTCGAGGATCTTCTTGGTCTCGACCACCATCTTCCACTCTTCCTTGGTGGAGCCATCATCCATGAAAACATCGATATGCGGGATGACATTGAAGGCGATCTGCTTGGTGAATTTGCGCGGCTCAACCGCATCGCCCACAAAGATGGCGCGGCTCTGTTCGAACAGCTCGTCCATGCCTTCCTTGCCCGCGCCAGATACGGATTGGTAGGTAGAGACGACCACGCGCTTGATCTTGGCCGCATCATGCAGCGGCTTCAAAGCCACCACCAACTGCGCGGTCGAGCAGTTGGGATTGGCGATGATGTTCTTGGCCTTGTAACCGTCAATCGCATCCGGGTTCACCTCGGGCACGATCAGCGGCACATCGGGGTCCATGCGGTAGAAGGAGCTGTTGTCGATCACCACGCAACCCGCTGCCGCAGCCTTGGGCGCATATTCCTTTGCCGGGCCGCTGCCAGCGGAAAACAGCGCGATGTCCCAACCGGACCAGTCAAAGTGTTCGATATTCTTGCACTTGATCATCTTGCCGGTGTCGCCGATTTCGATCTCGGTCCCTTGCGAGCGCGAGCTGGCAACAGCCGCCACCTCGTCCATCGGGAATTCGCGCTCAGCCAGAATCGCGAGCATTTCGCGCCCGACATTCCCCGTCGCTCCGACAACCGCTACCTTGTAACCCATCGCATTATCACTCCATTGCACACGCCCGATTGCCTAGCGCGGCTGCGCTGCGGTGCAACCGGAAAGACGTATCCGCGCTCGATGCGGCTTGCCGCAAAGGAAAAGGGCGACCTCCCGTCATGGGAAGCCGCCCTTCTTTTGTCTCGTGTGAAAGAGCCGCCTTATTTGGCGACATTCTCCCGGCGCTCGGCGATGCGAGCGCGCTTGCCGGTACGGCCACGCAGATAATACAGCTTGGCACGGCGCACCACGCCGCGGCGAACCACGGTGATGCTGTCGACGATTGGCGAATACAGCGGGAACACACGTTCCACGCCTTCGCTGAAGCTGATTTTGCGCACGGTGAAGTTGCTGCCCATGCCGCGGTTAGAGCGGGCAATGCACACGCCTTCGAAATTCTGGACACGTTCGCGCGTGCCTTCAACAACCTTGACGCCAACACGCAGAGTGTCGCCGGCACGGAATTCGGGAATGTCCTTCCCGAGGGCTTCGATGGCTTCCGCCTCGATAGTCTGAATCAGGTTCATGGCCTGGTTATTCCTGTTCGTCTCGCTGCACATCAGAGGCAGACTGACCCGGAGCACCCCCGTGGCGCTCCCATAGGTCCGGCCTGCGTGACCGAGTATCTTTTTCCGAGCGGGCTTTCCTCCACGCGGCTATCTTCGCATGATCCCCCGATCGCAGCACTTCAGGGATCGTGCGCCCTTCCCATTCCTGAGGTCGGGTGTACTGCGGATACTCAAGAAGACCGTCCTCGAACGATTCTTCAGTCCCGCTAGAAGCCGCGCCCATTACGCCGGGAAGCAGCCGAATGCAAGCATCGAGTATCGCCAAAGCGGCAGGTTCTCCGCCCGAAAGCACGATATCGGCAAGGCTGACCTGCTCGATCTCGGGCCGAGCATCGAAAACACGCTCGTCAAAGCCTTCGAACCGGCCGCACAGCAGGATGATGCCGGGGCCGCTGGCGATCTGGCGAATACGCTCCTGCGTGATCGGTTTCCCGCGCGGCGTCATGGCGAGAATAGGGCGCTGAACTCCCCCTCCCTCAACGGAGGGGGCCGGGGGGTGGGTGTCCAAGGCTTCTGGCGCAGAACCCCCATCCCCAACCCCTTCCCCCAAGGGAAGGGGCTTTCCGATCACCGAATCGACCGCCGCGCCCAGCACATCGGCCCGCAGCACCATCCCCGCCCCGCCGCCTGCGGGCGTATCATCGACATTGCGGTGCTTGCCGGAGGCGAAATCGCGGATCTGGACCGTGTCGCAAGACCACTTCTGCTCCCCCAACGCGCGCCCTGCGAGCGAGACGCCAAGCGGCCCGGGAAACATCTCCGGGTAGAGCGTGAGGATGGTGGCTGCGAAGGTCACACTTCCCCTCCCGTGAGGGAGGGGATCGAGGGGTGGGTGCTCACCGTCAATAGCGGAGAACCCCCATCCCCAACCCCTTCCCCCAAGGGAAGGGGCTTCGTGACCGAGAGCGTGAGGATGGTGGCGGTGAAGGTCATTCTCGGCCCACAGATGTGTAGGCAGCGACGAAGAAGCAGCCGACTACCGTCAAAAGAGTGATTGGAAAACCGTAAAGCAGCATTAGGACCGGCCCCATATATTCGGATGTGTCTCCCTGCGCCTCGCGAAGCGCCACATCAATGGTCTGCCACACAATTAGATAAACAAATGGCCAGCTTGCGGCCAAAAGACCTGCACCGCCAATCTTCAACCATCCGGGGCGTTTCGCAAGTTTAGTGCGGAAACACTTTCCGAGAAAAGCTGCTAGAACAAGCGCGCCGCCAAAAGGCACAACAAACAATGCAATAAAGAAAACGAGCTCCATCAATGCTTGTGCCTTGGCAACCAAGTCACCCCATCCTTCGCCCGCGTATCCACGCTAAGCTCAAACACATCAGGCCTCGAGTAGTGGCCGTCGGTGTCGAGGCTTGCCATTCCAGCCAGCGACACGCCAAGCGGCCCTAGAAACATCTCCGTGTGGAGCGTGATGATGGTCGCGGCGAAGGTCATGAATCAACTGTCTTGCGGTCACGTTTCAAGATTCTCTTCTGAACGACGAAGAACATGAGCGGCCATCCAATTAAAAAAACGAAGGGCAGAGAGGCTAAAGTAATGGCCATCATAGTCACCTCCGGTCCTCGGTGAGTGCCGATAAACATGGGTACCCACGGCATTACCGCCATCGTGATTGCGAAAATAGGTAAAGGAATCGACGCAAGAAACGCGACCCGTTTGTCACTCGCCTCAGGCAGCCAAAATCGGATGCCTCGAACCGCTACAAAAGAGACGACCCAAGAAACTACGGTGTACGAAGCAGCGAACAATAAACCATAAGCGAGAACTATAAGGTAGATCATCTCACCCCATCCTTTGCCCGCACATCCACGCTGAGTTCAAACACATCAGGCCGCGAGTAGTGCCGTAGGTATCGAGGCATGCCATTCCAGCCAGCGACACCCCAAGCGGCCCTAGAAACATCTCCGTGTGGAGCGTGAGGATGGTCGCGGCGAAGGTCATCACCAATCGTCATACTCATCAGGACGGATTTTGCGTCTCACATGATCATAACCTAGCCAAGTTATCGAAGCACAGCATGGGAGAATGGGGATGAAATAGAGAAGGATCGCAGAACTCGCTTGGAAATCATCCCACCCATTGGCCAACCAGAATGCCCCCGCGGTTCCCAGAGTTATTGGCACAACTAAAACGTTGAGGATCCAAGCCGTTACGCGTTGGCGACTAGCGTCCCCAACGAATCGAAAGGTCAATGCCATTGCTGACAGTGGCAAGATCACCACGGGAACTGTCGCAACGATTATGAATAGTAGTAAACTCACCACTTCACCCCATCCTTTGCCCGCGTATCTACGCTAAGCTCAAACACATCGGGCCTCGAGTAGTGGCCGTCGGTGTCGAGGCTTGCCAGTCCCTCATCGCGCGCTGACAGGTCCAGCTCTACAAACAGCGTTTCCTCGCCCTCGCCCGCTTGCGCGATCACGCTGGCATCGGGCGCGGCGATTAGCGAGCCGCCAGTATTCAGCACATCGCCCGGTATTGCTTCGAGCAACTCACGCGCAGCAGCATCTCCGCCGCAGCGCTCCAACCCGTCAAACAGATCGTCCCTCGTCTGCACCAGCCCTGCCGCCAGCACGAAGCAGCGGCCTTCCATCGCGTAGTGGCGGCTGGCAATGGCGTAGCTTTCGCGCACGCTCGGCCATGCGGCCACATGCACGCTTTCGCCCAAATTGTGCATCGCCGCGCGTGCGAGCGGCATCCAGTGCTCCCAGCAAATCAGCGAGCCGACATTGCCCCACTCGGCCTGATGCACGCCCAAAGTCGAGCCGTCGCCGCGCATCCACACCAGCCGTTCGCCATGGGTCGGCACCAGCTTGCGGTGACCCTGCACCGGCAGGCCGGGGCGGAAGGTCATCTGATTGTTGTAGAGGCTCTGGCGCACCCGCTCATGCGCGCCGATGGAAATCACCGCGCCGCTTTCATCACAAAGTTCCTGCAAGGGCAGCAGTCGCTCATCACCCGGCACCACGGCCTGTTCCAGCAGAATACGGTGCAGTGCCTTGCCGCCCGGATGGTCCCACAGCGCCGCCCCGGGAGCCTCATCCAGCCACAGCGGGTAGCCGCCGAGAAATGTCTCGCCAAAGGCCACCAATTGCGCGCCGCCTGCAACAGCCTCGCGCGCCAATCGCACGGCCTTGTCGATCCCGTCCGATATGGCGAGCGGCACCGGCGCGGCTTGGCAGATGGCGACCTGAATTTCTTTAGCGGCTTGGGACATGCACCATGCCTAGCCCGCGCCTCTGCGCCCGGCAACTGCCCCTGTCCGCCAGATTATCGACCAAGCTATCAACCAAATTATCGAAATGTATCGCCCACCACGTCTGCCGACGCGATTTTGCGTGACATCATAAACGCGCCCGGCAGCGAAGCCAGACCGCAAACAAGTGCGACAAATAGCAGTCCGATCGTGGCAGGCAGTGCATCGCCGAGGTCGTCCGCCAGCATTGCGCCCGACAAGGAGCCTGCGGTCACCATTCCCACAACAAGCCCTGCGGCCAAAGCGCGCCGGCTCACACCCCGGCTCTTTCGCCAGAAATACAGGAATGCGACGGTGCCAGCTGCAAAGCCGTTGAGGATTACAAGCCCAAACGCAAAAACTGTAAGAAGGACGATGAGCTCAGTCATCGACAAAATCCGCATTCACCACAACGCGCGTCTCATCCCACTCCGGCACGGCTTCCGTGCGCATCGGGACCATGAATTTCTTGCCATTTGGCCGAGCGATTTCGATCACGTCACCTGCGCCAAAATCATTGACGGCGATGACCTCGCCCAGCGCCTCGCCCGCGTCGGACACGGCGGGAAGGCCCAGCAGGTCGGCGTGGTAATACTCGCCCTCGCCCAAAGGCGGGAGCGCGGAACGCGGGACAGTGAGCGCGGTGCCGCGCAGCTTTTCCGCAGCGGTGCGGTCGGGAACTTCAGCGAAACGCGCAACGGCGCCGCCCTTGTTGTCGTCGCGGACCTTTTTCAGCGTCA
>DFBR01000110.1:6197-6926 GCA_002367375.1 Erythrobacter sp. UBA3075
CCCGCCACCCCATGCGCGCCAGTGATGGCGGCCAGAGTGACGGGTTTGTCCTGTGCATTCCCCTCCCGCTTGCGGGAGGGGTTAGGGGTGGGCCTGGCCGGGCGCGTCATCTCGCTACGCGCCCACTCCCGGCCCCTCCCGCAAGCGGGAGGGGAGAGAGCATGTTAGCCCTCGGCCTTGTCTTCAGCTTTGTCATCTTCAGCCTTGGCTTCCTCGGCAGGAGCCTCTTCAGCAGCAGCTTCCGCAGCCGGAGCTTCTTCCGCCGCAGCTTCTTCAGCAGGAGCCTCTTCGGCAGGCTTGGCAGCTTCGGCCTTGGCTTCTTCTTCGGCAGCCTTCTTGGCCTCTTCCGCTTCAGCAGCCTTGGTCGCCTTTTCTTCGGCGCGTTCCTTGGCCGCTTCGCCCGGCTCACCCTTCTTCGGGTTGTTGCGTGCAGGGCGTTCCATAATGCCCGCAGCGTCGAGGAAGCGCAGGACACGGTCGCTCGGCTGCGCACCGACGCCAAGCCAGTACTTGATGCGGTCTTCGATCAGCTTCACGCGCTCAGGGTCATCCTTGGCCAGCAGTGGGTTGTAGATGCCCAGCTGTTCCAGATACTTGCCGTCACGGGCACGGCGGCTGTCAGCAGCCACGATGCGGTAGTAAGGACGCTTCTTCGCGCCGCCACGGGAGAGGCGAATTGCAATTGCCATTAGATATTACCTTTCAAAATTAAATACTTGAATTTCTGTA
>DFBR01000110.1:7073-7385 GCA_002367375.1 Erythrobacter sp. UBA3075
AAGCTGCGGATGGGTGCGTTCCTTCTTCGTCATGGAGCCGATGATCGCGTCCATGTGGACCAGCACCTTGTCGTCCATATCGGCACCCGCCATCGCGGCCTTGGCCTTCTTCATCCCCGGCATCATGCCTGCGAGCATGCCCAGCCCGCCCATATTCTGCATCTGCTGGAGCTGTTTGCGCAGGTCGTTCATGTCGAACTTGCCTGCCATCATCTTCTTGGCGAGCTCTTCCGCGTCTTCCGCGTCGATCGTCTCGGCGGCCTTTTCGACCAGCGAAACGACATCGCCCATGCCAAGGATGCGATCAGCAAC
>DFBR01000110.1:7404-8716 GCA_002367375.1 Erythrobacter sp. UBA3075
TTGCCGGTGACAGCGCGCATCGAAAGCGCCGCACCGCCGCGCGCATCGCCGTCCATACGGGTGAGCACAACGCCGGTCAGCGGAACTTCATCGCTGAAATTCTGTGCGACATTGACCGCGTCCTGCCCGGTCAGGCTGTCGACAACCAGCAGGACTTCAGCAGGGTCTGAGACGCCCGCAACGGCCTTCATTTCGGCCATCAGCGCTTCATCGACATGCAGGCGGCCTGCGGTATCGAGCAGCAGCACATCGACATTCTGCAATTTCGCGGATTCGAGCGCGCGGCGCGCGATATCGACGGGTTGCTGGCCGGGCACGATGGGCAAGGTCGCAACGTCGGCCTGCTCACCCAGCACGGCGAGCTGTTCCTGCGCTGCCGGACGGTTGACGTCGAGCGAGGCCATCAACGGCTTCTTGCCCTGCTTGTCCTTCAACAGCTTGGCGATCTTGGCGGTGCTGGTGGTTTTACCCGAACCCTGCAGGCCGACCATCATCACCACGGCGGGCGGATTGACGTTCAGATTGAGTGGCGGCGCTTCACCGTCGGACTCTTCGCCGCCCAGCATCTCCACCAGCTCGTCATTGACGATCTTGATGACCTGCTGGCCCGGCGTCACCGATTTGAGCACTTCCTGCCCAATGGCGCGCTCGGTTACGCGGTCGATGAATTTCTTGGCGACGGGCAGCGCGACATCTGCTTCCAGCAGGGCAACGCGCACTTCGCGCATTGCGTCGCGCACGTCCTGTTCGCTCAACGCCCCGCGGCCGCGCAGGCGGTCAAAGACATTGTTCAAACGGTCAGACAGCGTATCGAACATGCGCTACTGTTGCTCCTTACATGACGTCCCACCGCTCCATATGGGTGGCGAGGCGTCAAATGCCAAAAACGCCGGCGGACGAAACCTCGTCAGCCAGCGTGAGCCCTTGGGCCCGTGTAATGTGTTCACCGCATCAGATGCGCGGCGTATTAATTCAAAATCCCATTCTGCCGGATTTCAGTTCTGGCCGGAAGCGAAAATGGTGGGATCGGAGAACCGGAGCGGAGCGACCGTTAAGGCCGTGAGCACCGGAAGCGCACGAACCCGCCATTTGCAGCCCGGTCAGGGCCGAAAGACGGTGGAATGGTGGAGCCTAGCGGGATCGAACCGCTGACCTCAACACTGCCAGTGTTGCGCTCTCCCAGCTGAGCTAAGGCCCCATTTCCATCAATGTCACCATCATACCAGATGGCAAACCGACTGCAAAGCAATCGGGAGGCAGCCCTTTATGCGGCAGTCCCGCGTGAGGCAAGCCAATTATTTGTTTTACGCTC
>DFBR01000110.1:8894-10114 GCA_002367375.1 Erythrobacter sp. UBA3075
CGAGGACGCCCGCCCGGATGGGCGGGCGCAAAAATCAAGTCTCATCCTCGTCGCCGTCCTTGGCGGTATCGACACCAAGGTCATCATCGCCAGTGTTGAGGTCGACATCGGCATCAGGCGATGCGTCATCATCGTCGAGATCATCCAGCTCATCATCATCGTCGGCGAGATCGGAATCACTTTCCTTATCCTTCTCGTCCTTCTTCTTATCGCCCTGTTCATCGAACGGGATCGGCTGCTTGGACTTGAGCACCGGCTCTGGCGTCCATTCATTGCCGCATTCGATGCAGGTTACGGGGTCTTCCTGACCCAGATCGTAGAAGCGTTCACCGCATTTGGGGCAGGTGCGCTTGGTGCCCCATTCTGGCTTGACCATGTCTATGTCCTTAAACTCGTCCTGACCAAGCGGGAGGCGTGGCCACGGGAAATTCGTATGCAGTCCGCATCCGTGCGGAATCACAAGCGGGCGCGCCTTGCCATAGGGCCATGCCGCTGTCAAAGCGCGTCGTCGAGCGAACACAGATAGGCAGACGATTGAGCCATTCCAACCCGCCCTCCCCGAAACGCTTCATCGGCGATGCACCGCTGACCGGACGCATCGCCGTGCCGGGCGACAAATCGATCAGCCATCGCTCGCTAATGCTGGGCGCGCTGGCGGTCGGAGAAACACGGGTGAGCGGGTTGCTGGAAGGCGAAGATGTGCTCGCCACCGCTGCCGCGATGCGGGCCATGGGCGCGGCTATTGCGCGCGGCGATGATGGCACCTGGAGCATTCACGGCGTCGGCGTTGGCGGGCTTCTGCAACCAGACCAAGCACTCGACATGGGCAATAGCGGCACCAGCACGCGGCTGCTGATGGGGCTGGTTGCCAGCCACCCGATCCGCGCGGTGTTCACCGGAGACGCCAGCCTTTCCAAGCGCCCAATGGGCCGGGTGATCGAACCGCTGAGCCAGATGGGCGCTTCGTTTGAGGCTTCTCCTGGAGGCACTCTGCCGCTGATGCTGCGCGGAATCTCGCCCGCTGTGCCGATCACTTACCGCCTGCCTGTTGCCAGTGCGCAGGTGAAAAGTGCGGTGCTGCTGGCCGGCCTCAACACCGCCGGGATCACCCGCGTGATTGAGCCGGTGCCGACGCGTGATCATTCCGAACGGATGCTGCGCGGCTTTGGCGCGAAGCTGGAAGTGGGCGAGGAGAACGGAGCCAAGGGACCAGAACGCGT
>DFBR01000070.1:0-2799 GCA_002367375.1 Erythrobacter sp. UBA3075
CCCCTGCACGACAATCGGCTCCATCCCCGCGCGCGCGCCGTAGATAGCGGCGGAATAGCCAGCGGGGCCGGAGCCAATGATGAGCATACGGGTGGTGTGGGTAGCCATGGTCGGTCAAAATCCTTCGCGTGAAGGGCTCGACCTAGGAAGCGCATCGATTCGGTTCAAGCGAGGCGCTGCGCTTCTCAACCATGTTTTGCGGCAAGCCTAGCGCGCCAGATTGATGCCGATGCCGAGAATTATCACAGAATTTCCGATGCCTGACAGTGCCGCGCGCGACCCGCATACGGCAGAGTTCGACGCTAGCGGGATTCTCTGGTTCAGCCTTCAGGGCAGCAACATGATTGGCCGACTTGACCCGGATTCAGGAGAAGTTCGACTTGTCCGCGCCCCCCGCCAAAACTCGCGTCCATACGGAGTGAAAATCGCCGAAGACGGCACGATCTGGGTGGCCTGCAACGGGGCAAATTGCCTGTTGCGCGTCGATCCCGATACGATGGACGTCGCAGAAATCACTTTGCCGGAGGAAGGCACAACGGTTCGTCGGCTCGATATCGATCAGGACGGAACAATCTGGTGGGTCAATTCACGTCTGGGGCGATTGGGGCGTTATGATCCGGCGAATGGCGAAATCACCGAATGGCCTTCTCCAAGCGGTCCCGGCTCGCACCCTTATGCGATTGCCGTTTTTGATGGCGCAGTCTGGTACAATGAGAGCGGTGTGCGGCCTGACATGCTCGTACGTTTCGAGCCGGAAACAGAGACCTTCCAAAGCTGGCCCATCCCTTCGGGGCCAGTCCATGCCGGTATTCTGCGGCATATGCGAACCACTTTGGATGGACGCGCCTTGCTGATCCATCAGAGCGGCACAAACCATATTGCCCGGGTGACGGTCGTTCGCGATGAAGTCGCCCCTTGAGCTTTCGCGGCGAGGCGGGGCTGCGCCATTCCTAGCGGCAGGCCCTATCCCGTTAGGGCATTTGATAAATGATATGGACTGTTTGGTGCGGTCGAGAAGACTCGAACTTCCACGGGATATTATCCCACAACGACCTCAACGTTGCGCGTCTACCAATTCCGCCACGACCGCACATCGGTAGGAGTGCAAGGCCAACGGCCCGCCCCGGTAGGAGCGCGCCACTAGCAAAAGGGTTTCATCGCTGCAAGCGGTCTATGCATGTCAAAACGCGCAGGCGCACTTACTCGGGCTTCCAGCCGATCTGAACTTCGCGGGCAGAGCGCGGAATATCTGTCACTGCTTCGCTCACCGACACGCTCGCTCCCGGTGCGAGCGTGCGCTGCGGCGGGGGAACTTCCCAGCTATGGACAATGCGATCACGCGAATCGCGCAGGACAATCAGGATTGTGGGAATATCGCGCGTGGTCGTGCCGATATTGGTAATCGTTCCGCTGGCACCGAAAAACTCCGTGCCATTGGGCAATGTCCGCCGTTCCTGCTGGTCAGGCGGAAAATCGAGCTGGAGGCCGGGCTGGCCAGCCGCAAAGGTCGGTCGTTCGACCGGCACCCAATCAGGCAGCCCCCAATAGGACACGGCGAAGATCAGCCCCGCTGCGACAATGGCGAAGATACCTGCCGCCCATGTCCAGATTTTCAGCCAGTTGCGGCGCGGGCGAAACGGCGGCTCGTGATCGAAGGCAGATGCGGGCGGATCGCCGAAGTCCGCTGGGGCAGCTGCTGGCGCGCGCACCTCGTCACGATGCGGCGTCGCTGCAGGCGTGTCGGCAACATCGGGGATTGGCGGAATATCGGCGACACTGTCTTCATCAGCCACCGGAGAGGTTGGCTGTGGTTGAGCATCGCCTGAACCATCGGCAACCGGCTCTGTGCTTGATGGCGCGGGCCGAGTTGGCGTCGCCTGAGCATTACCAGCATCCTCGCCCGAAGCTCCGGCAGGCACATCAATTTCCGGCCCATCCTGAAACCAGCTGTGGCGGCACTTTGCGCAGCGCACAGTTCGGCCCTCCACACCAATTGCGGCATCGGGGACAACATAGCGTGTCGTGCAGGCAGGGCACTGAATAATCATGGGGCAGCTTTGATGCCTACGCGTGGCAATCGCGCGCAACAAGATTGCTGCGCCATCATAAGCATCAAGTTGCGGCTTTTTTCCACAAGCGCCAACGTATATACTGCTAATAGATGGCTTTCCCGCACTTCCCGTCACCCGCAGCAGGCTTTACCCAAGCGCCATGAGCGAGACTGAAAGTTCCCCCGAGAGTTCGATCGTCCAGTTTTCCAACGTCGGGCTACGCTATGGCACTGACCGCGAAGTGTTGAGCGATATCTCTTTCACGCTTTATCCCGGCAGCTTCTACTTCCTCACCGGAGCCAGCGGCGCGGGCAAAACGTCCATGCTGAAACTGCTCTATCTCGCCCAGCGGCCCAGCCGGGGCATGATTTCGATGTTTGGCGAGGATGTGATTACCCTGCCGCGCAAGGCCCTGCCCAATGTGCGGCGGAGGATCGGCGTGGTGTTTCAGGACTTCCGGCTTGTCCCGCACCTGACAACCTTCGACAATGTGGCTCTGCCGCTGCGCATTTCGGGCATGTCTGAGGAGAAGCTGAAGAAGCCGGTGGCCGATATGCTCGAATGGGTCGGGTTGGATCATCGCAGCGATGCGCGGCCTGAAACGCTTTCCGGCGGCGAACAGCAACGCGCCGCCATCGCCCGCGCCGTGATCGCGCGCCCGGCCATGCTGGTGGCGGATGAGCCAACCGGTAATGTCGATCCCGAAATGGCCGTACGGCTGCTGCGCCTGTTCGAAGCGCTCAATCGT
>DFBR01000070.1:2843-3904 GCA_002367375.1 Erythrobacter sp. UBA3075
CGGCGCGAGCCTGTCGTCACATGAGCGGGCCATCCCCCATCCGCCGCGGCGCCCCGCGTTTCGGCGATAGTGCGCGGCTGCTGCAACAGGCGCGCATTGCCGGACCGATGCCGTGGGTGATCGCCATCATGATCGCGCTTACCGTGATGGCTGCCGCCGCAGGACTGGCATTGAGCAATATCGCCGACAATGCGCGGGATGAGATTGCTGGCGGGATCACTGTGCAGATCGTGGAAGGCGCGCCGGTGGAACGCGACCGGCAGGCAGAACGGGCCGTATCTTACTTCTCCAACCGCGAAGATATCGCATCGGTTCGCCGCGTGCCGGATGAAGAACTGGCCGAGCTGCTGGCACCATGGTTGGGCGATGTCGGTGCGGCAGAGGATGACGGCGTGCCAATCCCCGCATTGGTCGATGTGCAATTATCCGGCCCGGTGACCGAGCAACGCCTCGCCCAGATGCGCGAGCAATTGCTGGCCGAGGCACCTTCCGCGCAGCTTGATGCGCAGGCCAGCTGGCTCGGGCCGGTGTTCGATGCGGTGCGATCGCTGCAATTGCTTGCTCTTGGTCTGATTGCCTTGCTCGGATTGACCAGCGCCGCAGCGGTGTGGCTGGCGGCGCGCAGTGCGCTCGGCTCCAACCGCGATACTATCGAAGTGATCCATCACCTTGGCGGCACGGACGGCCAGATCGCGGCCATATTCTCCCGCTCAATCGGCTGGGACGCGACGCTTGGCGGTGCTGCCGGCCTGCTGCTGGGCCTGGCCGCGATATTCGTGCTTGGACAACAATTTGCCGGACTGGGATCAGGCCTGGTCGCAGGCGGCGGGCTGGGCGTGCTCGATTGGCTGGCGATTGGCGCAATTCCTGTTATCGGCATCATTCTGGCCGTGGTCACCGCGCGCCTGACCGTGATCGCCGCGCTGCGGCGGATGTTATGAGGCCGCTTCCTTGATTCGCAAACTGATCGCCATTCCGCTGATTGCCTGGGCGCTGGGCTTTGTGATCTTCGCCGCAACCATGCCCCAGCCAGCCGCGCCTTCGCAGAGCGATGCCATCGT
>DFBR01000166.1 GCA_002367375.1 Erythrobacter sp. UBA3075
TACGCGATTTGGCCAAGAATTTAGCAGATGGTCTCAATTAGAGTCGGAATTCGTTGGCCGGCCTCGCGTATTGACGACCGCTGAGGTAACGCAAGTGACCAACTCGACTCGAGAATACGAAGCCTTCGACGCCAGCATCCCTGATTTCGAGCCAAGCGAATATGCTTGCCCTTTCATCGGCTGCGATCTCAATTTGTACAGGCCGTCTTGTCTTCGCCGACAAGGAAAAAAGATTGGCACTGGCATTGTCACGGCGATGGCACGTGATGCGTATCTTAACGCAGCAACGGACGATACCTTTACGATCATCTCAGGCGATAACGACTGCGTGCCTACCGTCGAGCGACTTCGCGCAGACGGTTTCCAAGTTGATGTTGTGTTTTGGGAACATGCAGGCAGGGAACTGCGTGAAGCGGCGAGCAATTTGTCCCACTAGGCTCACACCTAGACGCTCTACGCTCACAGTGCCGGAAGGCGCATGCACGGCCTTTCACTCTTCTACTCTGAACCTAATTAATTGGGATGCGAAAACCTATTCTGAGATAGGAACCGTCCACCTGTCGCTGGGTAACAACGTCGACGCCTATAAAAACTGGTGCACCCGGCGCGATTCGAACGCGCGACCTCTGCCTTCGGAGGGCAGCGCTCTATCCAGCTGAGCTACGGGTGCTGATGCGCAGCGGCGATTAGCAATGCCTTTGTCCCGCGCCAAGTCAAAAGCACCGCAGCCAATTCAGGACCAGCCTTTTTCCAGGAATTCCACCGCGCAGCCTGCCAGGAAGGCGGAGCCCTTGGGCATGACGCTTTCGTCCACCACCATGCGGCTGGAATGCAGCCCGCAGCAACCTTGCCAGTCGACGCCTTGCGCCGCCACGCCGAGGAAGAACATCGCGCCCGGCACCTTTTCGAGCACGTAGGAGAAGTCCTCTGCGCCCATGGTGGGCGCGGGGCGGGTCGCCCATGGCTCTTCGCCACCCAATTCGGTCGCGACCTGCTGACCGACGTTAATGGCGCGCGCATCGTTGATGGTGGGCGGGAAACCGGGGGTGAAGCTCACTTCGGCTTCGCACTGGTGAGCCTTGGCGATGTTTTCTGCAACCTGCCGGATCGCTTCCTTCATCGCACTGCGCCGTTCGGCCGAGAGGTTGCGCATCGTGCCGAGCAGATAGACGCTGTCGGGAATGATATTGTTGTTGGTGCCTGCCTCAATCTTGCCGATGGTCAGCACGCTGGCCTCGGTCGCGGCGAAGCGGCGGGTCACCATGCTCTGCAGCGCGAGCACGATTTCGGCACCGACCGGCACCGGGTCGATCGCGTCATAGGGCATGGAGGCATGGCCGCCGCGCCCTTTGATGGTGATTTCCAACACATCGGCCGAAGCCATCATGGCACCAGCGCGGCCTTCAAGCCTTCCATGCGGAGCGTTGGGCCAGACATGCAAGGCAAAGGCGGCATCGGGCAGCGGATAATCCGCCGTGCCGCCGAGTAGGCCATCATCGAGCATGTGGCGTGCGCCGTGGAAGCCTTCTTCTCCCGGCTGGAACATGAAGCGTACTTCGCCCTTCAGCTCGCTCGCCCGTGCGGCAAGAATACGCGCCGCGCCGGCCAGCATTGCGGTGTGGGCGTCATGGCCGCAGGCGTGCATTCGGCCCGAAATGGTTGAGGCGAAATCGAGCCCGGTGTGCTCATCCAACGGCAGCGCGTCCATATCGCCGCGCAGCAATACGGAAGGCCCGGCCCTCGCCCCTTTCAGGACTGCCACGGCTCCGGTGCAGGACGGCCCCTCGTGCCAGGTGAGCGGCAGATCGGCGAGCGCCGCCTTGACCTTGGCCAGCGTCTTGGGCGTTTCCAAACCCAGCTCAGGCTCGGCATGGATGGCGCGGCGCAGCGCGGTAATCGCATCCGCTTGGCCTATTGCGGCGTCAAGCAGCTTGGCAGTCAGCATCGGTTCACTCCAGAATGATCAGGGCCGCAACATCATACAGGCCGAACGGTTGCAACTTGCTACGCAGACCCCATCTTCGCGTGCCGCACCATGTAGCCTTTTGCGCGCGAATAGCGAAGCCTCAAGCAACAAGCCCTGTTGTTGCATGGTGACGACAGTTTCGCGGCAAATGTCAAAAGGGCGTAGCAAATACAGCGAGGCCATGTGTAAGGCGACTTCGTAATGCAGCGTAGCATCCATCTTTTTGAGCGCCTGCCGCAAATCGACGCCAGTCCGGCGCCCGCCAATGATGGTGCGCTTTCGCCTGTCCGCAATACGCCGCTCGTTGGCCTGATCCGCAACAGCCGCAGCTATCACAATGGTGGTGGATCGGGCGAAAATGGAGCAAAGCCGCATGGTGCGAGCGAGGACGTGATTGTCACGATGCCGCAGCGGCGCAGTGAACTGGCAGACATACTGTCCGATTTCGCCACGCGCCGGGTCGATTGCATCGCTATCGACGGCGGTGACGGGACGGTGCGCGATGTCTTGTCCTGCGGAGCTGGGATCTTCGGCGACAGCTGGCCCACGCTCATCATTCTGCCGCACGGCAAGACCAATGCCCTCGCGCTCGATCTTGGCATTCCGACCGACTGGACGCTGGAGCAGGCGCTCGCCGCCATTCGCGGTGGCAATATCGAACGCCGTCAACCGCTCGTCATCACGCAGATGGACAATGCCGGTGCGCAGGTGCGCGGCTTTATTATGGGTGCGGGCGTATTCACGCGCTGCATCGCGCTGGGGCAGCGGTCGCACGATCTTGGCGCATTCAACGCCGCTGTGGTTGGCATGACTACGGCATGGAGCGTGTTGCAGGCGTTCTTCGGCAATGGCGACAACCCTTGGCGCAAGGGCACGCGGATGCATTTGCGCACCGGCGATGGCAAGGATGTGGAACATCTTGGCGGCCTGCCTGAGAACGAACGTTATCTGCTGTTCGCATCCACGCTCAAGAAACTGCCTGCTGGCCTCAATCCGTTCCGTGGCATCAACGAAACACTGCGCGTTGCCCTGCTCGACAATCCGAGCCGCGGCCTCCTTTTGCGAATTGCTGCGTTGATGCGCGGCACTGCGAGTGCTGCCACACGGCGGCGCGGCGGACATGTGTTCGATGGCGAGGACATGGACCTTGAATTGAGCGGCAGCTTCATTCTTGATGGCGAAGCCTTTCCCGCAGGCCATTACCGGCTGAATGCGGGTGCCAAATTGCGCTTCGTTGTGCCGTGACCCTGCTTGTCCGCGTCAATACGGCGCTGGAACAGCATGTTGACCCTGCCGTAACCCGATTTGCCGCACGCATTGCCGAAGAGGCGGATGCACAGGCTGTGCTGTTCTACGGCTCCAATCTCAGAACCGGTTCGCGCGAAGGCGTGCTCGATTTTTACGTACTCCTGCCGGGAGAGGCGGAAACGGGCATGTGGCCGCGTGTTTCCTATCGCGAATGGGAGCATGAGGGCGAGGTGCTGCGCGCCAAAATTGCCACCATGACATGTGCGAAGTTTGCTGCCGCCGCTGCCGGAAATTCGCGCGACACCACGATTTTTGCGCGCTTCGTCCAGCCCAGTGCGCTGGTGTGGAGCCGCGACGGAGCAGCGCGAGAAGCGGTCGCCCAAGCTGTTCGGGCCGCGAGCTTGACTGCCGCAAGGCTGGCTGTTGCTGCCGGACCGGAAGAGGGCGGAGAAATCGATTATTGGCGAGCATTGGTTCGCGCGACGTACAAAGCCGAATTGCGGGTGGAAAAGCCGGGGCGGGAGGATTCTATCATCTCGCTCAATCACGCGCATTTCGA
>DFBR01000042.1:0-1183 GCA_002367375.1 Erythrobacter sp. UBA3075
GTGCTGCAACGGCCCGATCGGCTGATGCTGATTGATCCTACGGGTGTCGAGCTGGAGCCAATCGCGCGTGACGCGGCGGTGGATTATCTGCTGATCGAAGGGCCGGGCGCGCAGGACCGGGTTGAAGCTCTAACTACGCTGCTTGATGCAGCACCGGCCTTGCAGGCGCAGGTGAAGGGCGCGGAATGGGTCGGTAATCGGCGCTGGAACCTGACTTTCGTGACCGATCAGCGCCTTGCCCTGCCGGAGGGTGAGGAACGGTCTGCCGCTGCGCTTATCAGTTTTGCGCAGGCGGACGGCGTGCACCGGCTGATCGGAGGTCAGGCGGCGAGTTTTGACATGCGCAATGCGCCGCGCATGTACATGCATGTGCCGGGGCGGGCAGAGGCACAGGAAATGGCGATGGGGGAAGAGAACTGATGTCGAGCGGGCAGCGCATTGCGCGCGTCTTTGGCGCAGTCAATATCGGGTCGTTTCGCGTCTCGGCGATGATCGCTGCGCTGATGGAAAATGGCGAGATGCAAGTGCTGGGCAGCGGCCACCGCGCCAGTCAGGGCATTTCGCGTGGCTATGTCGTGGATATGGCGGCAGCGACCTATGCCGCGCGCGACGCGCTGGACCGGGCGGAAAAGCTCGCCGGGACCAGCGTGGAGAGCGTGTGGATCGGCTGTTCGGGCGCAGGGCTCGCCAGCGAAATTCGCCCCGTTGAAATTCCCATTGGCGGTCGCCGCATCGAGGATGAGGATATTGAAGCGCTGTTATTGTCGGCGCGCGATACGATTGCACCCGATGGCCGCACAGTGCTGCACGCGCAGCCGGCCTGCTATTTCCTTGATGGCGCACATGGCGTTGCCAATCCCAAGGGGCTGCATGCAGAGCGGCTTGGCGTCGATATTCACGTTATGATGGCCGATGGTGCTCCGGTGCGCAATGTCACCGAAACGGTGCAGAATGCGCATTTCGATGTCGAAGGCGTGGTCGCCTCTCCGCTCGCCACAGGTTACGCCTGCCTCACCGCCGAAGAACGTGATCTGGGCGTCGCCATGGTCGAATTTGGCGGCGAAGTGACCAATGTTTCGGTCTATGCTGGCGGGATGCTGGTCGGGCTGACTGCCATACCGCGCGGCTCCAATGACATTACCGATGCGGTCGCCAGCGCGTTTTCGATCCGCCGGTTTCAGGC
>DFBR01000042.1:1261-2957 GCA_002367375.1 Erythrobacter sp. UBA3075
CGCGGTCCGGTCGCGCGCGGTGCAGATGATCGCAATCAGGTGCCACGTGCCGAGTTGATTGGCGTGATCACGGGTGAGCTCGACACGCTGATGCGCGATATCGGTAAGGCACTCGAAGCCATGGGCTTTGCTGGCGGTAAACCGGGTTCAAGCGCGCGGCAGGTGGTCATTACCGGCGGCGGTGCAGAACTGGCGGGACTGGCTGATTATGCGCAAAGCACGTTGGGCGTGCCGGTCCGCATTGGTCGTCCTGTAGCCTTGAAGGGTCTGCCAGAAGCGCATTCCGCGCCAGGTTTTGCAACGTTGGCCGGCCTCGTGCTCTATGCAGCAGAGGACCCGATAGATATCCGTTCGGTCGGATCGCGCTACACCAGCGCTACGTCATTCGGTCCCGTCGAGACGGTTATGCGTGTATGGACGGCGATGAAGGAGTATTTCTGAGCATATGCACAATTGTGGGCGCAATTGTGGATAGTGTCGGAATTTTGTTCACGTGCTGAATCGCTTTGTGGCACAGTGAGTTGTGTAACGAAATTTGTAGTGATTTCTGTAGAGTTTTATCTGCTTCCCGAGGGAACATCATAATGAGCATCAATATCGGCCCGCCTTCTGTTGAAGAACTTCGTCCGCGCATCACCGTGATCGGTGTCGGCGGCGCAGGCGGCAACGCCATCGCCAACATGATGGAGGCGGAAATCGAAGGCGTCGATTTTATCGTCGCCAATACTGATGCGCAGGCGCTTAATACCGCCTCTGCCGAACACCGCATTCAGCTTGGTCCCGATATCACGCAGGGCCTGGGCGCAGGCTCGCGACCCGAAGTGGGCCGTGCGGCAGCGGAAGAAACGACCGAGGAAATCGAACGCGCGCTGGAAGGCGTGAACATGGTCTTCATCGCCGCTGGCATGGGCGGCGGCACAGGTACTGGTGCAGCACCGGTCATCGCCAAGGTGGCGCGTGACAGAGGTATTCTGACTGTCGGCGTGGTGACCAAGCCGTTCTTGTTCGAAGGCACACGCCGGATGCGCAGCGCCGAAAGCGGCATTGATGAATTGCAGAAGAATGTCGATACGCTGATCGTCATTCCCAACCAGAACCTGTTCCTCGTCGCCAAGGCGGATACGACATTCAAGGAAGCGTTCCTGCTGGCGGACGAAGTGCTGCAACAGGGCGTGCGCTCGATCACCGATCTGATGGTGATGCCGGGCCTCATCAATCTCGACTTTGCCGACGTCCGCTCCGTAATGGGCGAAATGGGCAAGGCCATGATGGGCACAGGCGAGGGCGAGGGCGATAATCGCGCTCTGGAAGCTGCCGAACGCGCGATTGCCAATCCACTGCTCGATGGCGTGTCGATGCAAGGTGCGAAAGGCGTGATCATTTCGATCATCGGCGGCGAAGACATGAAGCTGCTCGAAGTTGATGAAGCCGCGAACCACATTCGCGAACTGGTGGATGCAGAAGCCAACATCATCTGGGGCAGCGCCTTCAATCCCGAACTCGATGGTAAGATCCGCGTTAGCGTGGTCGCCACCGGGATCGAACAGAGCGCCGATCAGATGGAGCAGGCCTCGCGCCCGGTAAACCTGTCCGGCGCCCGCGGCCTTGCGCGCCCGCCAATCCCCATTCCGTCCGAAGACGATCACACGGATGACGTGGAAGAGGATGACGCGCTCGATTTGGGCGCAATGGAAGA
>DFBR01000042.1:2966-8680 GCA_002367375.1 Erythrobacter sp. UBA3075
CCAGAACCTGCGGAAACGCTTCCCGAACCGGCTGATGATGATGGTTTTGGAATGGAAGAGCACGGCTATGGCCATGCCGATGCGGATGAGCCGGTCGACGATACCTTCGATCTGACCGCAGCCGACGTGGAGCCTGAGCTTGAAGCGGAAAGCAATGATGCTTCCGGCGACGATTCCGGCGAGGAAGAACATGAAGGTCCCGCCGGTGACGAAGACCTGCTTGATACCGTCCATGCCGAAGAGGATGAAGATCAGGTCGAAGCAGGGATCGGCGGACGCCGCGCCCGAATGCTCGGAGCCGCTTCTGCTGCGCAGGATAGCGATACGTCCGATGAAAACACAGCGGATGGTGACGGAGGTTCTCCGACATTCTCGACTGCAGCACCATCGGCAGCCGGCGCTGGAGCAGGTACGACGCTGTTCGAAAGGATGGCTAACCTCTCACGCCAGAACAAGGGCGAAGAGGATGAAGAGGAAGAGGACGGCGATGGCAGCGCCATGCGCATTCCGCGCTTCCTTGGCCGTCAGAACAACCAATAGTCTGGACGCCTGCTGCAACACCGAACGAACGCAGCCAGCGACCCGCTGGGCGAATTCGTTTTCGCCTGGTTCACCGAAAACCGTATAGGACGCGGCCTATGAAACCGGCCCGCCATCTCTGTCGCCTGATCGCATCCTGCGCCGTTTTATCGGCGCTGGTCGTGGCGGCGGGCCATGGCCCGCCAGCGCAGGCGCAGGAAGTTGTGCAGGCATTGCCTGAACCGGCGAGCGATGATCTGGCGGATGCGCTGCGGCGCCTTTCGCAAAGCCCCAATAATGTCTCGGCGCTGGTTGATGCCGGGAATGCGTCACTCGCGCTTGGCGATATCAGCGGGGCGCTGGGTTTCTTCAACCGTGCGCAGGCGCGTCGGCCCGAGGATCGCCGCGTTCTCCTCGGGCTCGGCTTGGTCGCGGTGCGGCGCGGAGAGGGGCTGACGGCAGTGCAATTGTTCGACAATGCCAATGCCGCCGGCGCTTCAATGTCGTCCGTCGCCGCAGAGAGGGGGCTTGCCTATGATTTGATCGGCAACAATGCCCGTGCCCAGCGGCTGTACCGGCAATCTCTTTCGCGAACAGCGAGTGACGAGGTCGTTCGGCGGCTCGCCCTGTCCTATGCCATTTCGGGCGATGCCCCTGCGTCGGAGGCGACCTTGCTGCCCCTGCTCCAGCGTCAGGATCGCAGCGCCTACCGCAGCCGCGCCTTTGCGCTCGCCATTCTGGGCCGCGATGAAGAAGCGATCACCATCGCCGAGGCTATGCTACCCCCACGGCTGTCGGGACGTTTGGCACCCTATCTGCGCTATATGCCGCGTCTTACCCGCGCGCAGCAGGCCGCAGCGGCCAACCTTGGACGCTTCCCTGCTGCCTCGCAAATCGGGCAGGACTCGCCGCAAATCGCTGCCGTGGCCGAGGATCCCGTGCGATCCGCGCCGGTGTCGAGTGCGGACCGGTTGACGCCCAGCGGCACAGCGCTTGGTCCGGCTCAGCCGCCCATCGCTGAACCAGAGCAAACAACTCCTGCACGAACGGGAAGCGGCGAACTTCCGGCAATCGCCGTTACAGAAAGACGGGCCGAACCGGTCGAACAGCCGCCTCCCCCGCCAGCGCGCGAACCTTCGCCGGTTGTGGTGGCGACTTTGGGAGACGAAGCCGCCTTCCCGCCCGCCGAGGAAGCGCGCCCGTCATTCTCCGTGTCGGAGCCGGTGGTGCAGACCACACAGATTGCCGAGCCGGAACCGGAGCCGGCTGAGGAGCAGCTCGATCTGGCAGAGGCTTTCGCTGATTTCACGCTGCCGAGCGCAACCTCCGCCGCCACCCCAAGTGCGGGCGCGGTGGACATCACGACTATCGAGCCTGCTCGCGCGCCAGAGCCTGAGCCTGAACCAGCACCGCCTCCCCCGCCTGCGCATCCAAGCCGCCACTGGGTGCAAGTCGCTACCGGACAGGATCTCGCCGCATTCCGCTTCGACTGGCGGCGGATCGTGCGTGGTGCGAACGGCCTGCTGGACGGTCGCGATGCCTACACTGCGCCGTGGAACCAGACCAATCGCCTTGTCACTGGCCCGTTCGAGTCGCGCACCGATGCGCAGCAATTTGTCAGCGAATTGGGCGAGGCGGGCGTCGATTCCTTCCGTTTTACCAGCGCGGAGGGTGAGGAAGTCCTTCCGCTCGATTGATCGCGGCCCCTCGGGGCGGAACGATTTGTGCACATATTGTAAACAAGCCAGTCGAGTTTTGCCCGACCGTTTCGGCCAGTTCGATTGCGCCAAACATGCCTGCCGACGCATTAAGATCGGCATGACTTGTAAAGCCGCCTACGCATCATGAACACCGAACGCGCGACCATTGAGCCGACGGAGGATGCCGCTCCGGTGGAGATGCTGACTGCCCTGTTTGAGGCGCATGGCTGGACGCATGAGCAGGTGTCTGAGGACGAAGTTACGGTAGAAATTCCAGGCAGTTGGACGACCTATCAGCTGCGCGCCATCTGGCGGCGAGAAGATCATGTCCTGCAAGTGCTATGCCTGCCGGAAATCCGCGTAGGCGAGGAAAAGCGCGTCCCCGCTTACGAACTGCTGGCAATGATAAATGAACAGCTGTGGCTCGGCCATTTCGATATCTGGTCGCAGGGCGGTATGCTGCTGTATCGCCATGGTCTGATGCTGGGCGATGACGGGATGTTGAGCATCGATATGGCTCAGCACGCCATCGAATCCGCCGTGGCCGAATGCGACCGCTTCTATCCGGCGTTCCAATTCCTGCTGTGGAGCGACAAGGGCCCGCGCGAGGCGCTGGACGCAGCACTGGTAGATGCTGCCGGAGAAGCCTAAACGGCTTGGCATGACATTCGAATCCATTCTGATCGTAGGGTGCGGCAATATGGCTGGAGCCATGCTTGAAGGCTGGCTGGCTGCTGGCCTGCCGCGTGATCGCATCACCGTCGTCACCCCCACACGCGAACACGTTCCGGGCAATGTTGAATTGCTGCGCGAAGTGCCGACGGATCGCCATTTTGACGCGGTTCTGCTCGGCTTCAAACCGCATATGCTCGCCGATATTGCACATACACTTCAGGGGGTTGCTGGAAAGAGCGCGGCGGTGCTTTCGGTGCTGGCCGGGGTTCAACTCGATACGCTGCGCGAACGTTTCCCCGATGCAGGTGCAGTCGTGCGTGTCATGCCCAATCTGGCATGTGCGTTGGGCAAATCGCCTGTCGCCTTGGCGGAAGAGGGGCTGGATCAGGCGGGCCGCGAGGCTTTGGTTGCCCTTATCGACGATCTCGGCACGCCTGCATGGGTGGGCGAGGACAAGTTTGACCTCGTCACAGCGCTGGCCGGAAGCGGTCCGGCCTTTGTCTATCGCTTTATTGATGCGCTAGGCGCGGCGGCCGTGCGGCTTGGCCTGCCCGAAGATCAGGCGCGCGAGCTGGCCATTGCGATGACCGAGGGTGCAGCCTCTCTGGCGGCCAATTCGGACCATCCCCCGGGCACATTGGCGGACATGGTGGCCAGTCCCGGCGGCGTCACGCGTAAGGGCATGGATGTGCTGGATGATGGCGAGGCGCTTACTCGCCTGATGACCGAAACCCTGCGCGCTGCGCGCGATCGCAGCGTTGAAATGGCCCGCGAAGCGCGCGATTAAGGCATTTGGACGGTTAACGGACGGTTTGCCGCAATTCGCCCGGTTTTACTTGAAAATCGCTCGCAAAAGCCCGATATTCTCATGTGACCCGGTCCGCTTCGGAGAGACCGGCTAAAGGAGTTTGGGAAAACATGGCAGACTGGAACGACCAAAGCACCCGCCAGGACGGCCTCGGTGTGACGCCGAGCCAGACAGGTGATGTGACTGGCCGCACGAGTTTCGATGCGGGCCTGCGCAAGCACATGCTCTCGATTTATAATTATATGGCTTCGGCTATCATGCTGACGGGTATCGTAGCGATGCTGACGGCGCGCAGCGGCTTGGCCATCACCTTCATACAGGGCGGCATGCTGATGTGGATCGTGGCATTGTCGCCGCTCGCCGTAGTCTTTGCGATGAGCTTCGGGCGGGACAAATTCTCGACCCCGACATTGCAGGCGCTGTTCTGGGGCTTTGCGGTCCTGATGGGCCTCTCGCTCTCGACAATTTTTCTCCGTTACACAGGCGGTTCGATTGCGGCGACATTCTTCGCCACGGCGGGCGCTTTTGCTGGGCTTAGCCTGTTCGGCTACACCACGCAGAAGGACCTCAGCGGTTGGGGCAGCTTCCTGATCATGGGTGTGATCGGCCTGATTATCGCCAGCGTGATCAACATGTTCCTCGGTTCCAGCACCATGGAACTGGCGATCAGCTTTATCGGCGTCCTGATCTTCGCAGGCCTTACCGCCTACGATACGCAGCGCCTGAAGACCGAATATCTCACGATCCAGCAGATCAAAATGACCAACCCTACGGCGGCTGCGGCCTTCCCGATGGGCAAGATGGTCGTGATGGGCGCACTGTCGCTCTATCTCGACTTCATCAACATGTTCCTGTTCCTGCTGCGCTTCATGGGCGTCGCCCGCGAATAGAACATTGCTGCGGCCCCATTGGTCGCACGCAGGATTCGTTTGAACGTGCCCGGGGTGCAAATTTGCGCTCCGGGCATTTTCTTTGTCCGGCCGCCGCGTTAGTCAGCTTGGCTTAACGCACAATGGGGGATCATCCCCGGCGAGAGGAATCCAGCGCGACATGACCGCTTCACCCAAGTCCACGCCACCGATCTCGATCAAGGCGATTGCCACGCGAAGTGTTGTTGCCGTTATGGCCACAGCGATGTTGGCGGCGTGCGCCACGCCGCCGCCTCCACCTCCGCCGCCTCCACCACCGCCTCCGCCGCCAGTGGTTGAAGCGGTGCCCTATCGCCCATTGCCACCGCCGCAGGCCGCGTATCAGATGACGATTCCGGTCAAGGATGCGTTCGGCACGCGCCAGACAATCAACACATTGCTGCCGCAGGATGAGGCGGTGTGGCATTTCCGGTCGGGTTGGAATGTGGCTGCGCTCAATTGCACGCGCGCCGTGCATCAGCCGATCCTCGATGCCTATGCGACCATGCTTCAACAGGAATCGCGCGCGCTCTCAGGGGTCAACAACCGGGTGGAGGCGCAATTCCGTGCGCAGGAAGGTGCGCGCCGAGCAGCGCTGCTGGCGCGCGAGACGCATTCGACCGAGATGTACAATTATTTCGCATCACCCCCGGCACGCAGCGCGTTTTGCGACACCGCGCTGGCGGTTGCGAATGAATATCAAACTGCCCGGCCAGAGGACTTCATGACATTCGCGGTGACCGGCTTGCAGCGCTATGAAATGGCGTTTGAGCAGTTCTTTACTGCCTATGAGCAATATCAGCTGGACTCAGCGGCGTGGGACGCGCGCTATGGTTCGCGATATGGCCCGTCGCAGCCGGGCTGGGTGGCTATTTATGGCAATCGCGTCCAGCAGCAGGCAGCGGGTGTCGCGACGACCGGTCTGATGCCGCAGGACCCCGTATCAGTTCCCGACACCGCCACGGGTGCGACCATTCCAGTGGTACCGATCGACGATACCAGCTCGAGCACGCCGGTGGTCCAGCCGCTTGAGGGCGAGGGCGTCGTCGTGCCTCCGCCGCCTGCCGAAGAGGATGACGCTGCGCAATAAGCCAAAGCGAGGGG
>DFBR01000042.1:8743-19962 GCA_002367375.1 Erythrobacter sp. UBA3075
GTCGTCGCCTTGTCGGCGTCGATTTGAGCGCCACATAGGGGGCTAACACAGCAATTGGTCGTGATGACCGGCTGACATTGGCCGACTGTGGTTGCTCCCTGCCAATTCTTTGCATCTCGAGAAAGGTGCGCAAAACCAAAACTTACTCTAAGGCCCCGCAATGCATTTTCTCGACCAAGCCAAGATCTTCCTGAAATCCGGTCCCGGCGGCCCTGGTGCCGTCAGCTTTCGGCGGGAGAAATATATCGAATATGGCGGTCCCGATGGCGGCAATGGCGGCAGGGGCGGCGATATCATTATGGTCGCGGCGCCGGGCCTCAACACGCTGATCGATTTTCGTTACGCCCAGCATTTCAAAGCCAAGCGCGGCGGGCATGGCATGGGCCGCGATCGCTATGGTGCAGGCGCGGATGATCTGGTGATCCAGGTCCCGGTGGGAACACAGGTCCTGTCCGAGGATAAAGAAGAAGTGCTGATCGACTTCACCCATGAAGGCCAGAGCGAAGTTCTGCTGCAAGGCGGCATGGGTGGCCGCGGCAATGCGAGTTACAAAAGCGCCACCAATCGCGCCCCGCGCCAGCACCAGCCGGGCGAGCCGGGTGAAGAAATGTGGGTTTGGCTGCGGCTCAAGCTGCTCGCCGATGTCGGGCTTGTGGGGCTGCCCAATGCGGGCAAATCGACCTTCATCAATGCCGTGTCCAATGCCGGGGCCAAGGTCGGCGCTTATGCGTTCACCACGCTGATCCCCAAGCTGGGCGTAGTCCAGCACAAGGGCCGCGAGTTTGTGCTGGCGGATATTCCCGGCTTGATCGAAGGCGCTGCGGAAGGCGCGGGCATTGGCGATCGTTTTCTGGGCCATATCGAACGCTGCCGGGTGCTGATCCACCTGATCGACATCAATGGCGATGACCCGGTCGAAGCCTTGCGTGTGGTGGAAGGCGAGCTGGAAGCCTATGGCGAAGCACTGGAAGACAAGCCGCGCCTGATCGCGCTCAACAAGATGGATCTTGCGGATGAGGAACTGGGCGATGCCTTCGCCGAGGAACTGAAGGCGGCGGGCGCTGATGAGGTGTTCCCCGTTTCGGGTGCCACAGGCGCCGGGATTGAGGCGCTGATGGACGCGGTGCTCGGCTATCTTCCCAGCACGACC
Source organism: Erythrobacter sp. UBA3075 (assembly GCA_002367375.1). Lineage (GTDB taxonomy): Bacteria > Pseudomonadota > Alphaproteobacteria > Sphingomonadales > Sphingomonadaceae > Alteraurantiacibacter. The sequence goes on from DFBR01000042.1 coordinate 9,894, forward strand.
ATGACCGAGAAGCCCTCTGCGGCGATCGATGATGATGGTGTGGTAGAGGATGACAAGCCGTGGTCGCCGATTTGATCGCCGTCTGCCGCGCCGGTTAACCCCGCCTCTGGCCGTGCTCGTTGCTACCCTATAGGCCTTAGATTCTATGCCCATCCAAAACCTTCTCGACTTTCGCGACCCTGAGAAATGCACTCGTCTTGTCATCAAGATCGGCAGTGCGCTGCTGGTCGATAGTAGCGGGCAGGTGGAGGTTGAATGGCTGCGCTCGGTCGTCAATGAAATTTGCACTGCGCGCGAAATGGGTATCGAGGTGGTGGTGGTCAGCTCCGGCTCCATCGCGATCGGTGCCAAGACGCTGGAATTCGAAGGTGGCGGACGCAAGACGTTGGCTGAGGCGCAGGCTTCCGCTTCGGTCGGACAGATCGAACTGGCTTCCGTGTGGTCCCGTCTGCTCGCCGAGCGCCGGCTGGTGGCAGCGCAGATGTTGCTGACACTCGATGATTTTGAAAGCCACAAGCGCTATCTTAACATCTCGGCGACGCTACGCCGCCTGCTCAAGAGCGGTGTGGTGCCAGTTGTGAACGAGAACGATTCGATCGCCACGGGCGAAATTCGCTTTGGCGACAATGATCGCCTCGCCGCGCGTGTAGCGCAGGCGTGCAATGCCGATGGGGTGATCCTGCTGACCGATGTCGACGGCCTGTACGATCGCCACCCTGACCATCCCGACGCTGAACGGCTGGATGAAGTGGACGGGGTGACGGAGGAAATTCATGCGATGGCTGATACTGGCTCAGGCTCTGGCTTGGGGTCAGGCGGCATGACCGCCAAGCTGCTTGCAGCCGAAATCGCCGAACGGGCAGGGATTGCACTCGCGATTATCGATGGGCGTCACGAAATGCCGCTCGCGCGGGCCATGGCATCACAAGCAGGCACGCTTTTTCTGCCGCAGCGGGATGAGAGTGGGAAGCGTGCATGGATCGGCGGCCGGATGCGCTTCAATGGCTCCATTTCGGTCGACGACGGCTGTGTCCGCGCCCTGCACAAGGGCAAAAGCGTGCTGGCCGCCGGAATCTTTGCAGCAAAAGGCAATTTTGAACGCGGCGATATCATTCAAGTCCTCGATGTGGCTGGAACTGAAATCGCCAAGGGGCTGGTCGGATATGACGCTGACGATGTTGCGGCGATCATGGGCCGCCAGAGCGCCGAGCTGGAGGAGATTCTGGGCCATTCTCCGCGATCCGCAGTGATCCACCGCGATCATCTGGTGCTGATGTGACTCTCGCTTTGACCGGAGCAACCGGCTTTGTCGGCCAGGCTGTGCTGGACGAAGCGATGCGGCGCGGCATGGAAGTGCGCGCGCTGACCCGGCGCGAGCAGGAACCGCGCGATGGTGTGGAGTGGATTGCAGGCGACCTTGGCACCAGCGACGCGCTCACCCGGCTTGCCGAGGGCTGCCAATTTGTCCTGCACATCGCCGGAGTGGTGAATGCGCCGGACGCCGCTGGCTTTCGGCAGGGCAATGTCAGCGGCACGCAGAATGTGGTGGAAGCCACAAGGCAGGCGGGCTGCTCACGCTTTGTGCATGTATCCTCGCTTGCCGCGCGCGAGCCGACGTTATCCGACTACGGCCATTCCAAGCGGCTGGCCGAAGAGGTGGTGCAGGTCAGCGGTCTCGATTGGACCATTGTGCGGCCCCCCGCCGTATATGGTCCGCGTGATACAGAGATGTTCGACTTGTTTCGCGCCGCCCAGTGGCGCTTCATGCCGATGCCGCCGCCCGGGCGCACTTCGATAATCCATGTCGGCGATCTGGCGCGCTTGCTGCTCGATCTGGTCGCACCGGCTGAGACTGTCCGGGACCGGATATTCGAACCCGACGATGGCACGGCTGGTGGCTGGACGCACAAAGAGCTGGCGCGAGCTGTAGGTCAAGCAGTTGGCAAGTCGGTTTGGGCTCCAAATTTGCCGCACAAATTGCTGACCGGGGCCGCGCGGATTGACCGGAGTATTCGCGGTGACAAGGCAAAACTCACCCCAGACCGGGCGCGTTACATGTCTCACCCCGATTGGGTGGCCGATCCTGCGAAACGCGTACCGCGGGATATTTGGGAAGCGACAACCACGACACATCAAGGACTTGCAACAACAGCGCAATGGTATCGCGACGCTGGCTGGCTTTGACGCTGTGGGAAATATTCGGCTCGCTCACTTGCCATTAAGTTTTCAATTGTTAGGGTCTTATTCGAGTTTTCCGGACAATCTGTCTGGAATAAGGACTAGGGGGATTTCATGGCAAAGAGAACACGACCCGTTTCGCGGCGTTCATTCGTCGGTCTCATCACCGGCGCGGCAGCCGCTACAGTAGTTGGGACGCCCGTTGCGGCGCAGCAGCGTACTGGCCAAACCGATAGCGATACCGGCTCCAATGCCGATCCGGTCGGCGGCGGCCACACTGGCGTGACCGATAGCGACACCGGTTCCTATGCAGATCGCTCGGGCTATGGCCGTGGTGGCCGCACTGGCGTGACCGATAGCGATTCCGGCTCTAATGCTGATCGTGCCGGCAATGGCCGTGGCAGCCGCTCTGGCCTGACCGACAGCGATTCCGGCTCTAATGCGGATCCCGCAGGCAATGGCCGTGGCAGCTCTCGTTATGGCGGGACCGATTCCGACTCCGGGTCGAACCGTGATTGCGGCGGTCGCGGGCGTGGCAGTACAACGGGCGACACCGACAGCGATTCTGGCGGCAACGCCGATCCGGCTGGCAATGGTCGCACGGGCCGGACCGACTCCGATCCGACCGACCGCAGCGGCTATGGTCGCGGACGCGGGTCCTGCGCTTCGTAGGACAGTCAGTTCCTTCCGAGGAGGGAGCAGTCTTCAATTCAAGACAATTTCGGGCCGTCATCCTGTCGGGTGGCGGCCCGCTTTATTGACAGAGCTGTAAAGTTTTTTCCCACCGCCCTTGAAAACGATGAGTCTTAAGCTAGAGCTGCGGACAGGGTTTTCGGCATATGCCGAAGCAGGGAATAAAAGGGGGCTCTTCATGGCCAAAAAAGCAGTATCCGTTTCGCGTCGTTCGTTCGTCGGCCTGATCACCGGCGCAGCGGCAGCCACCGTCATCAGCACGCCTGTCATCGCGCAGCAGCGGACCGGTCAGACCGATAGTGATTCCGGTTCCAATGCCGATCCTGCGGGCAATGGTCGCACTGGTGTGACGGATAGCGACTCCGGTTCCAATGCTGACCGCGCTGGCTATGGCCGCGGCAGTTCAGGCGTTACCGATAGCGACACCGGCTCCAATCGCGATTGCGCCGGTCGCGGACGCGGCAGCACCACGGGCGATACCGATAGCGATTCTGGCGGCAACGCCGATGCAGGTGGCAATGGCCGCACCGGGCGGACCGATTCCGATCCGACCGACAACGCTGGTTATGGCCGCGGTCGCGGCTCCTGCGCTGGATAATTCTCTCGAATAGTTGATGCAGAAAGGACGGGGCCGGGATATCGGTTTCCGTCCTTTCTTTTTGGAATGAGGTTCGATCAATTCGATGACCCAAAATCCCTCGGCAACCGCGGCACTGGAACAGCTTGTCGCCCCGCTCACGCCCGAAGAATTCTTTGCCCAATATTATGAGCAGAAATTCTACAAAAGCCCGGTGAAGCACCCGGAAATCGAGGGCCTGCTCAGCCTCAATCGCATCGACGAGATCATTTCGGACAGCGAATTGCCTGCCAGCGCGATCAGCATGGCCAAATCGGGTCAGGGCGTCTCGCAGGACGAGTTCCTCTTTGGCAACAATGTGGTTGATCGCGGTGCGGTGATCGACAATTACCGCAATGGCGCAACGATTATCCTGCCGCAGCTGCATTTTGCCGATGGCAAGCTTTACAGTTTTTGTCTCGGGTTGGAGAAGGAGTTCGGTGCGCGGATCCAGACCAATGTCTATCTGACTCCTCCCGAAGCGCACGGCTTTGGCATTCATTACGACAATCATGACGTCTTCGTGATCCAGATCGCGGGTGCCAAGGAATGGGAGATTTATGGCGACCGTGATGGCCTGCCGTTCCGCGGCGAAGGCTTCCGCAAGGGGGTGGACGAAACCGGCGAGCTGAAAGAGAAATTCGTGCTGGAAGCGGGCGAGTGCCTTTATGTCCCGCGCGGCACGGCGCACCGCGCGCCCAATCATGGTGATGAGCCGAGCCTGCACATTACCGTGGGGATACTTGTCCAGACCTGGGCAGAATTCATGTTGGAGGCAGTCGCCGAAGCGTCGCTGCGCATACCCGAGATGCGCAATTCGTTGCCGCGCGACCTGTTCTTCGACCGAGAACGCGCACAGTCCGATCATGCAGGCATGTTCCGCTATTTGGCAGACGAGATTGCCGCGAAAGCTGACTTCGAGGCAACGCTCAACGTGTTCTCCGGCAATTTCGTGCGCGCGCAGGGACCGCGTGTGCGCGGAGCATTGCTTGCCTTGGCCGAGGGTGTTGGCGCGGATGACCGACTGCGCGCGCGCGACCATATCCTCTACAGTTTCGAGACCACACCGAAGCCGGATGGCGATGGTGAAGACCTTCAGATCGTCCTTGCAGGATCCAGCATTCCATTGTCGGACAAACTGGGCGCGCAGTTGCAGGCGAAATTGGCCGCTGGCAGCTTTGCCAAGACCGATTTCACTGTCGACGATGCCGAGGAACTGGACGATGTGGTCGGCACGCTGATCGCGTACGGTCTGCTGATACGCGAATAGCATTGTTGCTCGCCCCGCTGACGGCATCCGTACCTGCTGGACTCAGCGATCATTGCATAGCAGTCTGTTTGTCACAGGTGCGACAGACGCCGCAGGGTCGCATTCCGCATGCGCGAGAGGGTGACGAGAATGGGAACGATCAACCAGAGTTACATGGACCGGCCCGATGCCATCCGCATGGCGCGCGGCCAAACGGTGAGCCTGCGCCCCGGTGCCAATCTGGGTGAGATTTACGGGCCGGGCGGCGAAGTCATCGGCCACAGCACCAATGGCGGCATTCGCAATCCACGCAAGGTCCAGATTCCTGCTGGGGAAATTCTCCTGCGCTTTGGCGTCGCGCCATCGGTCGGCAATGTTGCGGCGGGCAGCTGGTGGCTCGACTTCGACAATTACAAGAAGCTGGAATCCTATGCCGATAGCCATGGCGCATCTGTGGGTGCAGCCGCGCGGATGCTGTGCGCAGTGCCTGCTGAATGGAGTTCGATGACACTGCTGGTGCAGGCGCGCAGCTTGCAGTCACTGTCCGCCTTTAAGGGGGAGGGCAATCCGGCCTATGCCACCAATGCGGTAAACGTGCAGTCGATCGTGAACCCGCGCCTCTACAGCAAGGACCCGGTCGAACAGCTTTTCATCCCCGGCCTTTCCAATCCAGACCTGCGCAAACAGGCGCTGATCGTGCGCGGCTATCGCATGATACCGGGTGCGGAAGCGGGCTTCGGCTACGCGCCGGAATTGCAGCTCGCGCGCTAGAGGAAGGGTTCGTAGCCCGGCGGCAATTCGGAGCTTTTTTCGTCTCTGTCAGCGGTGTGAATTCCGCATTCGGTCTTGTCCCAACCGCGCCAGCGCCCGGCACGCGGGTCTTCGCCCGGAGCCACCGGAGAGGTGCAGGGGGCGCAGCCGACCGAGAGGAATCCCTTGGCTTCCAGCGGGTGGCGCGGCAGATCACGCTCTTCAAAATAGGCCTCCAGATCGGCCTTCACCCAGTCGCCCAGCGGATTGATCTTGAGCCGCCCATCTTCGACTTCGAAGCGCGGGATATCTTGCCGAGTGACCGACTGAAACGCCTTGCGGCCCGAAATCCAGCTGTCGAGCCCGGTTTTGGCACGCGCCAGTGGTTCGACTTTACGGATCGCGCAGCAGCCATCGGGATCGTAGGACCAGCGCAGGCCGGTCTCGTCTTTGGCGGTCAGCTCAGTGGCATCGGGTTGCACCACGGAGGGCTTGCGCAGGCCGAGCTGCTCGATGAGCGTGTCACGATAGGCGAGCGTTTCTTCGAACATCTTGAGCGTATCGACGAAGATCACCGGAATATTGCGATCAGCTCGTGCGACGAGGTCCAGCAATATTGCGCTTTCGGTGCCAAAGCTTGAGACCACCGCGACTTCACCCAGAGTGTCCTCAGCAAACAGCGTGCGCAGCATGTCGAGCGTGCCAACACCTGCGAACCGCGCATTGAGCGCATCGGCATCACCCTGCGTGAAGGCAGGTGCGGTGTCGATTCGATCGATGGAGCGCGCGGCCTCAGCCATGCCTCAACTTCCATATCGGCACGGCGGTATCGGCAGCAGGCTGATAGACATGCGGCCAGCGGTCTAGGGCGGTCTCGACATCCGCCTCATCAAGGGCCTGATCGGGCGCGAAACTGTCGAAACCGCAGCGGCGCATATAGGCAATCTGGTCCACCAGAACATCGCCCACCGCACGCACTTCGCCAGTATAGCCGTTCTCGCGCAGCAACCGCGCGGCGGAGTAACCGCGTCCGTCCGCGAAAGTCGGAAAATTCACTTCAATCAGCTTGATACGCGCGAGATGCGGCAGCAAATCGCGGGCATCATCGCCTGGCTCGATGCGCACGGCGCTGGCGTCTGTCTGCTCGAGAAAGGCATCGACAGTCACTTGCGCGCCGTCTGCCATCGCATCATCACGGAAGCGCAGCTGCACTTCGTCACGGCCTGTGCCCAGATCAGTATCAGCCATAAAGCGCCTCCTTGAAGTGATCCATGCCGATGCGGCGGTAGGTATCAAGGAAGCGCTCGCCCTCCTGCCGCTGGTCGAGATAGACATCGGCGACTGTCTCGACCGCATTGATAATGCCCGCCTCGTCAAATCCGCGCCCGGTGATTTTTGCGAGGGAGACATCTTCCGCCTCGCTCCCGCCGAGCAGCAGCTGGTAATTTTCAACGCCTTTACGGTCGACACCGAGGATGCCAACATGGCCAGCATGGTGGTGCCCGCAGGCGTTGATGCAACCGGAGATTTTCAGCTTCAATTCACCCAGAGCCTCGCCCTTGCCGCTGGCGGCGAAGCGTTCTGAGATTTTCTGCGCGACGGGGATCGAGCGGGCATTGGCCAGACTGCAATAATCGAGACCGGGGCAGGCGATGATGTCGCCGATCTGATCGAGATTGGGCGCGCCAAGGCCTGCTGCCTCCAGCTTGGTCCAAAGTTCGTGCAGTCGTCCGATTTCGACATGTGGCAGGACAATGTTCTGCGTGTGCATCACCCGGCATTCGTCGAAGGAATATTCGCGCGCGAGCTCCGCCATCAAATGCATCTGTGCCGCGCTGGCATCGCCGGGAATACCGCCGACAGGCTTCAGGCTGATGACGGCAGAGACGTACCCTGGGGCCTTGTGCGGGTGTGTATTGCGGCGGACCCACTTCCCAAACCCATCGTCCCAGCGAAAGCTCGGATCGCTGGCAGCCTCACGCTCCAGCCGGGGGAGATCCCAGATTTCGCTGGGATGACGATATGATGGCTGTGCAAAATACGGCTTGATCCGCTCCAATTCTGCCGGCGGCGGCTCCACGCCCTGTTCCAGCAAATGCGCGAATTCTAGCTCGACCTGCCGCGTGTATTCCTCTGCGCCCATTTCGTGGACGAGGATTTTGATGCGCGCCTTGTACTTGTTGTCGCGGCGACCGTGGCGATTGTAGACCCGCAGGCACGCTTCCGAATAGGTGACAAGCTGATCGAGCGGCACAAAGTCGCGGATCAACGGAGCGATCATAGGAGTGCGCCCCATGCCGCCGCCGACATAGAATGCGGCACCAAGCGCGCCGTCGCGCTCAACAATATTGATGCCGATATCGTGCAGCCGCATTGCTGCGCGGTCCTTGTCAGACGCGATCACCGCGATTTTGAACTTGCGCGGCAAATAGCTGAATTCAGGATGGAAGCTGGACCATTGGCGCAGCAATTCGGCATAGGGGCGCGGATCGACCCGCTCGTCTGCCGCAGCGCCAGCAAAGTGGTCTGAACTTATGTTGCGGATGCAATTGCCGCTGGTCTGGATGGCGTGCATTTCGACCTTGGCGAGGTCCGCCAGAAGGTCACCTGCCTCTTCCAGCTTGATCCAATTGTATTGGACATTCTGCCGCGTCGTGAAGTGGGCATAGCCCTTGTCATATTTATCGGCGATATCCGCCAGCGCGTGCATCTGGGCGCTGCTCAGCGTGCCATAGGGGATGGCGACGCGCAGCATGTAAGCGTGCAATTGCAGATAGAGACCATTCATCAGCCGCAGCGGTTTGAACTGGTCTTCGGTCAACTTGCCTTCGAGGCGGCGACGGCACTGATCGCGGAATTCCTCCACGCGCGCGTCCACCATGGCTTGGTCGTAAGAATCATACTGATACATCAGATCACCCAGTCCCAGCCGTTTTGTTCAGCGGCCTTGTATCCAAGGTCGGGGCGCACGGTGGGGCCGAGCGCGCGGACGCGGTCCTTGATATGCGCAGGGCGGGGGCCGTCGTCGGTCAATTCCGCGGCGATGGCATAGGGTGCGTTCACACGCCGCGCTGATTCCTCTCCAGCGAGGATTTCGCCGCTCGCGTCGCCAGCATCGGCGGCGTCTGCGATGTGCAGCGACCAGCCTTGGCCATCCCACCAAACGACCGCGCCGGTTTTCAGATCATTTCCTGTCAGGATTTTCATGACACAGCCTCCGCCACGATTTCGGCAAGCGCAGTGTTCTCACGCGCCGTGACTTCGCCAATGATGATGAGCGCGGGGCTTTTCACCGCTTCAGCTTCTACCAGTTCAGGAAGGGCGGCGAGCGGACCGCGCAGCACGCGCATTTCCGGGCGGCAGGCGTTTTCAAGCACGGCCAGCGGCATATCGGGTGCGAGGCCATCACCCATCAGTTTCTCGGCAATTTGGGGGGCAGTTTTCACGCCCATGTAGATCACCAGCGTGCGCCCTTTTCCGGCAAGGCCCGCCCAATCCTGCTCGGTAAGGCCCTTGCACTGGCCAGCGACGAAACTGACGATGCTGGCGCTGTTACGGTGCGTGAGTGCAATGCCCGACGCTGCGGCTGCGCCATTCGCAGCGGATATTCCGGGAATGACTTCCACGCGAACTCCGGCGGCCTGCGCGGCTTCCATTTCCTCACCGCCGCGTCCAAACACAAAGGGATCGCCACCCTTCAGCCGCACGACATCGCGCCCGGCTTTGGCCTCGCGCACCAGCAGCGCGTTGATATCATCCTGCGGAAGAGTGTGGCGTGCGCGTTGTTTGGCGACGGAAATCAGCTGCGCGTCGGCACGGGTGAGGGCAAGGATCGCCGGATCAACCAGCCCGTCATGCACGATTAATTGCGCGCGCTCGATGAGCCGCGCGGCGCGCAGCGTCAGCAGGTCAGGATCGCCCGGACCCGCTCCGACAAGATATATGATGCCACTCTTCATGGCGATTAGATGAACCCGGGCGGCTGGTCCCACCAGCGAGAATGAATTTGGACGCGTGTAGCTTTGCTTTAGCGCAACATGTGCGTTGTCCGCTCGTCAGCCGCCCTTATTCTTCTCCACCTGCTGCGAAATCGCCTCAACAAGCTGTTGAAACTGGTCATTTCCGCGCAAATTGAGATCGCGCTGCGGGAAGGGGATTTCGATATCGTTTTCGTGGAATAGCCGCCACATGTGGGAATAGACTTCGGACCGGATATTGGACATGCCTTCCTCCGGATCCTTGATCCAGAAGCGCACTTCTAAGTCTACCGAACTGTCGCCAAAGCCCATGATGTTGACGCGAGGTCGAGGCGCCTTGAGAATGCGCGGCGTATCATCGACGGCCTGATAAAGCAGCTTTGTCACCAGATCGAGATCGCTACTGTAAGAGACGCCGACGGGCGCCTTCACCCGCACATCTTTCGAGCTGTAGGACCAGTTGACCACCTGATTGACCATCAGGTTTTCGTTCGGGATCAGATATTCGGTCTGGTCGCGCGTCACCACCGAAATGGCGCGAATGCCGATCTTGCGAATTTGGCCGAAACTTTCATTGCCAGCCTGATCGGCCACCGAGATCACGTC
>DFBR01000042.1:20046-23143 GCA_002367375.1 Erythrobacter sp. UBA3075
AGCCGGGTCATGCGGCGCAGGGCCATGCGCAAGAGCCGGTTTGCCAGCCAGGCGAGCAGGATGACGAGCGCAACAACGCCAATCAGGACGATCACATCCCAAAGCGACACGCGCATCGTACCGAATTCCAGCGCCACGACATCCAGCGTGTCGACCAATCCGCCAACGGTTTCGCTGCGCTCGGAAACCGCATCGCGCAAATCTTCAGATGATGAGATCGCTGCGGTTGGCTCTGGCTCCGGTTCCGGAGTGATCTCGGGCACTGGCGCGGCCAGCAGAGGCTCTCCAGTTTCTGGATTGAGCATTGGCTTACCCGTTCCAGGGTCGAGCATGGGCACAGCTGCGTTGGCCACAATGCCCATCAGCTGCTCACCAGTTTCCGGGTCAAGCAATGGCTCTCCTGTCTGCGGATCAATCAGCGGCACGGCTTCAGGTGCCGTGGTATCGACAGTAGCAGAACTCGCCGAGGGTGGGGTTACGCTCATGTTTCTCCCATGGCCGCAAAACCGCGCGCCAGATCATTCGTCAGATCACTTGTATCCTCTAACCCGATGGCGAGCCGCACGCCAAGCCCGCAGCCACTGTCGATCCCCGGCGGCCACGCATTATGGTCCCGAATGGGGCCGGGATCGACGGGAATGATAAGGCTCTCATAACCGCCCCAGCTAAAGCCGATCCCGAACAGATGGAGTGCGTCGATAAACGCCGCGCGCGATTGCTTGTTCGCATCGTTGAAGATGAAGCTGAACAGTCCGCATCCACCCGAAAAGTCGCGCTGCCACAGATCATGGCCGGGCGCGCCGGGGAGCATGGGGCAAAGCACAGCGGAAACTTCGGGACGCGATTCCAGCCACTTGCAAATCTCAAATGCGCTTGAGGTTGTTTGATCGAGCCGCAATTTCATGGTCCGCAGGCCGCGCAGCGCCAATGCGGCATCATCGGGCGAAACGACCTGCCCCATATATTGCGCATGCTTCCTGACGCGCATGATGAGCGGCTTGGCGGCCGAGACGCTACCCATCATCAAATCCGAATGGCCGCCGACATGTTTTGTCAGGCTCATGATGCTGACATCGCAGCCCCGCTCCAGCGCCGGGAAGCCGAGTGGCGAGGCCCAGGTGTTATCGATCACCGAGATCACGCCCTTGTCGCGCGCAATGGCGGTGAGGGCAGGAATGTCGCATACTTCCATCGTCAGGCTGCCGGGGCTTTCCAACAAGACAACCTTGGTGTTCTCACTGATCGCGGCTGCGAAACTGTCAGGGTCGAGCGGATCGAATGCGCGGGCGCTAATGTTGAAGCGTTCGAGCATCCCCAGCGCCATATTGCGCGATGGTTCATAGGCATTGTCGGTGAACAGCAATTCATCACCTGGTGCCAGCAAGGCCATCAGCGTGCAGGCAATCGCCGCGACGCCGCTGGGGAACAGTTCAGTCCCGTCTGCGCCCGGCTCCAGTCCGGTCAGTGCATCAGCCAGCGCCCATTGTGTAGGACCGCCGCGCCTGCCGTAAAAGAAATGCCCATCGGCATTGGGGCGGCCCTTGGCGAGATCGGCAGTGTCCTCATACAAATGCGTGCTGCTGCGCCAGACCGGCGGATTGACGACGCCGCCTTTCTGGCCCGGTGTGCTGGTCCACTGCTTGCGCCGACCGGCTTCAACCAGTCGTGTGGCGGGTTTATGAACTCCGTTGTTCTTTTCGTCCCCGCTCATCCCGGCTCTCCTGTACCCACGGGCATAGCGGGATCGGCACCCCATTCGCTCCAGCTGCCATCATAGAGCGCGCCGTCCTTGCCGATCAGATGCAGCGCAAACAGCAGCACAGATGCGGTTATGCCGCTGCCGCAAGTCGTTACGATAGGACGGTCGAGATTGACGCCGGCCTCGGTAAAGGCAGCACGAATGCTCGCAGCATCCTTGAACGTGCCGTCATCATTCAGCACCATGCCGAACGGCAAGTTGCACGATCCGGGGATATGGCCGGACGCCACGCCTGAGCGAATATCGGGCGCCTCGCCGCGAAACCGCGCTGCATCGCGGGCATCAACGACCTGCTCGCCGCATTTGTCGATATTGGTCAGTATGTCCGCTTTGCAGCGTACCCGGCCATCGTCTGCAACCGTGACGATGACGGAGGGGATGACTGCAATCGTGTCGCTGTTCTCTGGCTTACCTTCGGCAGGCCCGCTCTCAACCGGGCGATCCTCCGCCAGCCATTTGGGTAAACCGCCATCAAGCAGCGCGACATTGGGCAATTTGAACAAGCGAAACATGAACCATGCGCGCGCAGCCGAGCGCAGCGCGCTGTTGTCATACAGCACGATACGGCTGTCATGCGACATTCCCAGCGCTGCCAGATGATCTTCGAACTGCACCTTGGTCGGCAGGGCCGATGGCACGTCGCTGTGCGGGTTGGTCAGCGCTTTCAGGTCCAGAAACCGCGCGCCGGGAATATGCGCTTCTGCAAACTCTGCCTTGGCATCACGATCGGCACCGGGAAGATGGGCGGAGGCATCGAGCACGAGGAGATCGGACGATCCCAGCTCTTCCGACAGCCATTGGGTTGAGACGAGAGGGTTCATATCTGCCGGACTAGCCGCTGGCTCGCCGCAGGTAAATCGGAGTGTGCGTAAGGGTTACGTAACCGCCCGTGCAGACAGGCGCGCGTGGATTTGCAGATCACCGCTCAATTGCAGCGCGCGCAGCCTCTCATCTCCCGGCGCGGGCGGGCTACCGATGATGAAGGCGCGGCGCGTGGGCGCGATTCCGGCGCCAATAATCCGAAACCGGGCGAGCGGTAGAATGAGCTGGTCAGGCGAATTGTCCACCGCGCGCACGGCGTTGCGCGGCATTTGCCATTCGCCCATCACATTTGCCGTGTCGCCGGGGGCCAGTTGCGCGACCGTGTGCAGGCCCGCATCATCCGGGTCTGGCCCGCCGAGCTGTTCGCTGCTGGGAACCGCGCTGTGTGCGCTTACCATATCGCTCCAGATGCGGAGCGCGACGATATGGCTATCGCCGCCATTGGTCAGGTCCAAGCGCCAGTTGAGCAACACGCGCGTCGGCCCCACCGATAGCCGTGTCGGCAAAAGATCAATC
>DFBR01000048.1 GCA_002367375.1 Erythrobacter sp. UBA3075
AGGCGCACGCCTGGAAAGTGTGTATACGGTAACCCCGTATCGTGGGTTCGAATCCCACCCGCTCCGCCATTCACCCCCAGCACCATTCTCTGTCTGCAGAGCATGCCCGCAAAGCTGCGGTGTGCGCGGACCCCAACAGGCAACCGTCGTTCGCCAGGGCACTGTCAGAGCAAATGCACCCAATTGAGAACTGAGCCAATTGGGCTAGGGCAGTGGAAGGCCGAGACCTAGCAAACCCGCCAGTCTGTTTCGCTACTCCAAGTCATCGCCTGAGGTCATTCGGATCGCCGTTTTGCAGTATGTCCGCTTTCCGCTTTCACTTCGGAACGTGGAAGATCTGCTCTTCGAACGCGGCATCATCAGCTATGAAACTGTCAGAATATGGTGGAAGCAGTTCGGTCCGATGTTCGCATCAGACATTCGAAGGCAGTGCGTTTCAAGAATGAAGGGCTTTCGCCATTGGCGCTGGCAACTTGATGAGGTGTTTGTGAAGATCAACGGTGCAACCCACTATTTGTGGCGAGCCGTCGACCACGAAGGCGAGGTTCTCGAGAGCTATATCACGAAAAAGCGGGATAAAAAGGCTGCGTCGAAGTTCCTTCGCAAGGCGCTTCGCCGCCACGGCCAGACAGAAACGATCGTCACCGATGGGCTGAAATCCTACCCATCCGCTATGCGTGAACTCGGCAATGAAGGTCGCCGTGAGATGGGCAGGTGGTTTAGGAAAAACAGGCCGCGCTGCGATAACAGGAGACAGTCTCTTTCAGCTGCATAATGGTCAGAAGGTGACCGAGATCGATGCGCTGACCGACGTGCCGACGTCGTAGGTGTTGATCTCTGCCCGGTCGATGCCATTGGTCTGGAATTCCTCATTACCGCGACCAAAAATGTTTCGCGCCTCAAGCTTGATTTCGGTTTCGGTGCCAAACAGGTCGATGCCCTGACGATAGACGAAATCAACTGTCAGGCCGGGATCCTCGACAATATCTGGCAGACCCGATGTGCCGCGGCTGGTAACCCGCTCGCTAGCGTAATTCACCAGCAAGGTGAATTGCTGCAGCTGGTCAATGTCCTCAAGGCTCATCTGGAAATTGACAAGGTGATCGGATTGGCCCGTTAGGGGCACACCATCGATGAACAGATTGGTCGCGGGCACTTCACCGGTCGGGAACAGCAGCGTGACATCATCGTCTGCCACCATGATTTCCGAATTGGTCCAGGTGTAATTGGCGAACAGCGCCAGTTCCTTGCTTTCGAAAAAGCCACCCATATCCATCAGGTCAACGGTGTAGGCCACGTCAGCTTCAACGCCGTAGAGCGTGGCGCCCGGCGCATTAGCAAAGCTGGTCAGCTGGGCATTGTCGGAGAAGCTTGAGAACGCCTCAATCGGGTTTTCGATATCCTTGTAGAAGCCTGCCACTGAAATGCGGTTCTGCCCACCCATGTAATATTCACCGCGCAGCTCAAAATTGATCAGCTCGCTATCAATCAGCAGCGGATTGCCGTTGAACTGCCGGTTGGTTTCGGGATCGTAATAGGTCTGGAAAATCAGCTCGCGAAATTGCGGGCGGGCAATGGTGCGTGATGCTGCAGCGCGGATCTGCACATTTTCAACCGGCTCATAGGTGATCGTGACAGCTGGCAACCAATAGTCATTTTCCAGCAGGGAAGTCGCGTCAGACACAGTTTCAGTCTCAAAAATCTGCGCAATATCGACACTCTGCACCGCATCTTCATAGCGCACACCCAGATCAAGGCTGAGGCCGGGGAGCAGCTCCCAATTGATTTTGCCATAGCCTGCATGGATTTCCAGCGCAGCATCGAATGCCGGATCATTCTGCGTCGATTCGATCAGGCCGATATCGTAAAATTCGATGATCGCATCGCCCAGCAACAGATCAGGCCGCAGCGCGCCAACGCCATCCGGCAGGCTGGTAGGGGCATTGAACAGAAATTCGCGGCGCTCAGAGAAACGCTGCGTGTCGGTGTAAGCATAGCCGAACGTCGTCACGAAATTGTCGAAGATCGGATAGCTCAGATCAATGCCGCCCGACCACAGCTCTTCCTGCAAATTGGAGAAGACAACTGCCGCATCACCTGTCTGGCGGTCGAGCACGTTGATAAAAGTATCGCTGAAATCGCCCTGCGCATTGTCGCGCACATAAGTGAAGGTGTATTCAAACGGGGCTTCACGGTCGGTGCGGGCATAGCCGCCACGCAGATCGACACCGAGATCACCGAATTCGAGTTCAGCGACCAGTTGGCTATCGATCAGCTGGCGTTCGAACCAGCCGGTCTGTTGCTGCTGGATACTGTCATCATCCTGAAAATCCTCACCCTGCGAAAGTGTTGCCTGCTTCAGCGTGTCGCGGATGAACAAATTGGTGAAGCGCAAGCGATGATCGCCGATTTCCAGCCCGATGCCGAGCATGGCGTTGGCGAGCACCCGGTTGTCGGTGACGATATCGTTGAACTCGCTGTCCAGCGAGAAGTCAGCCAGCACAGCCTGCGACGTAATGTCGCGCGTGCGCCAGGTATTGCTGATTGATCCGGTGAAGACGAACCCGAGAATGCCATCGCTACCAACATCAACCGAGGTGCCTGCTGTCAGGTCAGCCGACCAATTGGGCTGTACATCGCCAATCTTCTGCAGCAGGATCAGGTTCGGATTGCCCAGCTGAAAAGCGACATCCGCTTGTGTCACCGGCGCGTTATTGAAATTCTGTGCAGAATCGAGCGGAATATCGCTCATACGGATGCCGTTGTCGAAATAGGTCTGCAAGGCAGGTGGCGCATCTCGCGTGCCATCGTCAAAGCCGAACCAGTCATAGTCCGACCCATAATAGCCAAGGCCATTCTGATAGGTCGTTTCGGTATCGCCGCTGATCCCGCCACCTATGGTCAGGAAGCTTTCTTCGGGCACAGCGCGGGTCGTAAGATTGATGACACCGCCACCAAACTCGCCGGGGAAGTTCGCCGAATAGGTCTTCTGCACCAGGCTGGAGGCGATCACATTGGTCGGGAAAATATCGAGCGGCACAACCCGGCTCAGCGGCTGCGGCGATGGCAGCGAAAGGCCATTCAGCAGCGCCAAGGAATAGCGATCACCAAGGCCGCGCACATAGACAAATCCCTGCCCTTGCACGGAAAGGCCGGTCACCCGGCCAAGCGCGCCGGCAATATTGCCTTCGCCTGTACGCGCGATGTCTTCTGTCGAAAGTACGCTAACGACTTGTGAGGAGCTTTGCACCGGGTCGCGGTTGATGCGCCCTGTCACGATGATGGTACCGCCGGGGACTGAAACGTCTGGCTGCTGGGGTTCTTGCTCTTGCTCAGCTTCCGGGTCGGTTGCATCTTGCGGTGCCGGTTCTTGGCTTGCATTCTGCGCCAGAGCAGCGCCCGGAAGTGTGAGCGCGGTGGAGATAAGCAGCAGCGCCGCCAGCCTCTTGCCAGTGGTCTTCATCGGGAAATCCCTCATGGTACGATCCGGTTTGTTACGCGGGCCATTGTCACCCGCTGCAAAGGACAAAGGGAGAAGCGGCAGCCTTCGGCCCAAACCGCTCCCCCCTTCGCCGCCATGTTAGTTGAAGACAGGAATGCTCGTGCAGGAACCGGTATTGTTGCCGAAGCTCACTGCTGAGGAATCACAGGTCCAGTCCTGCGTCCAGTCATCGGCAGAACTGACCGCGCCAATAAAGCTGGTTGCTTCGAAGAAGCTGCCAAGCGAGGTCACGTCGAAGATCGTCGCAAAGCCATCTTCATTGGCACCATTAAGGTAACCATTGATGATGGTATTGATGAACGCCTTGTCATTACCGGCGCCGGCATCGAAGATCGCTTCAGTCTGCGCTGCGACAATGCCGCCACTGCCATCACGAAAGTCAGTCGCGCAATCGAGCGCCACCGACTCGAAGCGGGGCGCGCCCACATCGTCGAGGCCAGCATTGGCTGCACGGATGGTTTCGCTCAGGTCAATTCGGACACACGGCGTGCCTGCAGCCGAAGCATCCCATGCCAGCGTGTTGTAAATGCCGTAATCGGCGCCGCCGCGAATGCGGATCACCTGATCATCATCCTTGCGCTGGATGAAGGTCGCATTGGCAATCGTAGTGTTCTGGCGCGGCGTCTGATCCTGCAGTCCATTATTCGAATCGGCTTCGATAATCGCGTCGCCAATGCCAGGGCGCTGGGCTGCGATCACGAATTGCATATTCGCTTTCACGCCTGTGTCAGTATCGAGCGAGTCATCCTCAGCCCCTGCTACGATCAGGTTCTTGATGTTCACCAGGCCGCCGAAGAATTCGACACCGTCGTCAGACGAATTGACTGACTGGATATAGCGCATTTCGGTACCCGAGCCGATGCCCCCGGTGGTCAGCGATTGCAGTTCATTATCGCCCGACAGGACAAAGCCCGAATAGCGGATCTGGACATAACGCAGCGTACCCGAACTATCGTTATCGGTTGCGCCGCCGAAGAAAGACGGGCTGACCGCACCTTCCACCTGACGTTCGCAATCAACCGTGCCAGGCGTTGCACCCGGTGCAACACAGTCAGTCACCGGAGCGCGGCCTGACAGGACAATCCCGCCCCACTGGCCCGACGAATCGGCACCATTGAGGCCAAGAACATTGTCTCGGCTGGTGAAGATGATCGGCAGAGCGGCCGTGCCGCTCGCGTTGATGGAATTGCCGCGCGTGACATTCAGGAAAGACGAGCCGCTGGCGTAAATGATCACGCCGGGTTCAATGGTCAGTTCGACATTGGTGTCGCTCAACCCGTCTGAGATGTCGGGCGCGGGGCCGCCATCAGTCCCGATGTTGACTTCACCGGGCAGGCGATAAAGCAGACCGGGAATGCGCGGCAGTGTAGAGGAAGTATTGAAACGCAGCGGCGTTGCGCACACACGCCATTCGCCTTCCGGCCCCGTAACTGTGCCTTCATCGGTCAGACCCTGCGCATCGGCGATTGTCGGGCAGCCGTTGGCCGGTGTTACACCTGTGGTTGCGGTGGGCGTTGGTGTCGGGCTGGGTGTCGGCGTCGGATTGTTGATGATTACATTGCCACCCGTGCCGGGGGATGCGATTTCATCCGGGCCGCATGCAGCAAGCGCCAGAATAGAACTACCAAGAATTAGCGAACGGGAAAGATTAATCACAGCGGTCGGCCCCTCAAATTACCGAGAATCGGAAAACAGCGAATTGGCTTCGCAGAAGGAGCAATAGGCGCGCCGCGTGACACTTTGTTTACGCCTTTATGACGTCTTGGTGAATCTGCGGAGAGAGCTTCTAACACATTGAAATTATGTGAGATACTTTCTATTATCGGCAGGCTAAAGAAGTCGGATCCAACAAAAATCACGTGTTTGTGAAATTGCGACAGTTTTGTTGCAGTCAGGTCTGCGCTGGCCCATAAAAGTGGTGCAACGAGCCGAGAACACCATGATTGCAACATTAGTCATCACGCCGCTTTTTCTGGTTCAGGCGGTCACTGCACTAATGGTCGAACAGCATATGAAATTTGCCGACTGACGCTGGATGGATTTGCGCGATGCCGCGCGTTCTACATTCGTTAGCGTCGCGCCGGAAGCCCTCGCTGCTCGTTGAGTTTTCGGCTGTTCCACTAGGCTCAGGATTCATTAATTGATCCAGAAAGCGCAAATGGCCGCGATTGTGATGGCGGCTATGAAGGTGTCGTCCCTACGATCATAGCATGTGTGGACACGCCTCTATCCGGCGCATCTGCCTCTCGCACAACATCGGTAAATCACTCATCAACAGCTCCTCCAATGAAAGACCGTTGAATCAATCAATGATCCGTCATGCTGGCAAATTAATGCAGCTAGAGCCTAACGTGGTTCAACCCGCCCACATCGCCACCTCGCCCACAAGGGTCATAGCCGTTGGTAATGCTTGCCTTTGGGCTGGGTGCGTGCGCAGGTTATGCCATGCGATTGCGACAAATTGAGGTTTTCTACCATGTATATCGCGCTGGTTCGATCAGCGGGGCCGCGCGCGATCTGAATGTCTCGCAACCTTCGGTGAGCAAGGTCCTGCGTCATACCGAAGACCAGATTGGAATAGAGCTGTTCAGTCGGGAAAAGGGCCGTCTGGTTCCCACGCTTGCAGCGCATGAGCTTTTTCACGAGGCGGCGGATCTCTATCGCCGCTTGTCCATCTTCAACCGGTCACTCAGCAATATCCGCAATCGCAAAGGTGGCCATCTGCGGTTCGGACTCCTGCCATCGTTAAGCCTCTCGGTCGGACCAGCCCTGGTCGCGGCAATGCGCGATGCGGATACGAATTACAGCTTTGAAATGACCACCCTGCATTCGCAGGAATTGCCCACTACATTGCTTGAGAAACGGAGTGATTTCTGCATTGGCTTCGAGGCGATCAACGACCCGCGAATTGTGAGCACCAAGGTCGGTGACGGAAAATTGGTGCTGGTAGCCGGTCAAAGCCTGGCCGAAGCGGGAGCTACTATCGATGATCAACTGCTCCAGGGCACCGATTTCATCGGCTTGACCGAAAGCGGACCCCTGGGGTCGCTGGTGGGGCAGGAACTCGCGGCACGCGGGATTGAACCGCGCGAAGTTGTAACCGCACACACCTATCACGTGGCATTATCACTGGTGCGCAAGAAGATCGGACTGACGATTACCGATCAATATACGGCTTACTCACAATTGGGTGCCGGCCTGCATCGCTATCGCATGGATGACATGCCTGATTTTCCAATCTTCGCAAGCATGCTGGCTGACACCCCATTGCACAGTGAATGTGATCTGGCACTCGCGTCGCTCGTAGATACGCTTGCCACGCTGGACGAAGGAATATCGCGGCTGCAACCTCCCAAGGTATAACCTCTTGCTATGGTCAGTCTGCGCTATGCTAGTTGAAAGCAATTGCCGTGACTGAGTTTCTGGGGCAGCTTGCGCTGCATGGTCGCTGGAGGGAACAATATCCGGCGTGCAAAAGGGGGAGATCACATGAAATTTTCGAGTAAGCGCCTTCCATTGATTCTTTGCGGGACAGCTCTTGCAGGGATCGCAACTTCTCCGGCGCTGGCACAGGATGCTCCTGACGCCCCGTCTGCCGATGAACTTGATCCCGACACGCCTGTGATCGTCGTCACAGGTTCGAGCATTCAAGGGGCACAGGTCGATGATGTGCTTCCCGTGACAGTTGTGGGCGAAGAGCTCATCGATGCGATTGATCCGGCCTCTGGCGATGAACTGTTCCGCGCCATCCCGCAGGCGGGCTCGGTCAATTTCAACGAACAAAGCACAGCAGGCGGCGTGAATGGCGCGCGCGGTGATATCGCCTCGATCAACCTGCGCGGCCTCGGCACGGGCAATACCCTGATGCTGATCAACGGTCGACGCATGGTGCTGAACCCTGGTTTCCAGACCGAGCTTTTCGTCCCTGTGGTCTCGCCCGATACCAATACGATTGTGCCCGGCTCCGTTCGCAGGGTTGAAATCCTGCGGGACGGTGCATCGGCTGTTTATGGCGCTGATGCTGTGGCGGGCGTGGTCAACACGATTCTGCGTGGCGGTCGCACTGGCGGTTTCCTGCAGGCCAATTACCGCGAATCCGACAATATCGACCTCCACAGCTACAGCATTCAGGGTGCCTATGGCTTCGACTTTGCCGATGGCCGCGGGAACCTGACTCTCAACGGCTATTATTTCCATGAGAATGGCGTGAGCGCTTCGGTGCGCGACTATTCGCGCAGCAGCGATCTACGACCATTCCTTGTCGGGACCGACTTCGAAGACGACACGCAGTTCGACAACCGCTCGATCAACTCGCCCTGGGGCGCGTTTGACATTCAGGGTTCGAGCGCAACGTCTTCCAACACCACCGATTTGCGCGATGATGATTTCCATCTTCAGCCATGCACGATTTTCGGCCCCAATGGCGCGGCTGATAGTGATGGCCGGGTGATCGATCTGGGCAACGGCATTTGCGCCAATAATGGCGGCACGATCCCTCGGGACATCCGCTATGATTTGAGCGGAGACCGTCAGCTCTATTCGGAAAAGGACCGCTACAGCGTGCAGGCGCTGTTCAGCTACGAACTCAGCGATGCAGCAGAGCTGTATTTCGAAGGGTCCTACTACCGCTCCGAATTTTTCCGTCAGCGCGAACAGAACACCATGCTGTCTGCCGTGCCATTGGGGATCGAAGCGACGGCTTACTGGAACCCGCTTGGTCCGGTATTGCTTGCCGATGGTTCACCCAACCCGAACCGCGTCGATAATGGCATCGGTCCGGGCGTGGGTCCTGAAGGGCGCGCATTATTGCAGGAGGATTATCGCTTCATCGATGCGGGGCCGCGTCAGGGTAATGTCGACAAGGACGTCTACCGGATGGTGCTGGGCCTGCGCGGGAATATTGGCGAATGGGATTACGATGCGGGGCTGCTCTATTCGCAGGCCAACACTAACGATCTGACGCGCAACCGCATTTCCAGCACGCTGGCGCAGGATGCGATCAACCGGACGGACGCGACGGCCTATAACCCGTTCAACGGCGGTTGCTTCCCCGGCGAGGGCGTGAACGGCGCCAACAATGGCGATTGCACTCCCAACCCGCAGGCCGTCATCGATTCAATTACTATCGACGTCTTCCGCAAGGGCGAAACGACCTTGGCGATGGCTGATTTCAGGGTTTCCAATCCCAATGTGTTCGCTTTGCCTGGCGGCGGGGTGGGTTTGGCCGCTGGTGTGGAATTCCGCCGCGAAACATTCATCGATGATCGCGATCCGCGCCTTGATGGCTCGATTACTTTCACCAATGCGGTCAATGGCAATTTCTTTGGCAGTGACGTGCTGGGGTCCAGCCCATCGCCCGATACAGATGGCAATCGCGAAGTCTATTCAGCCTTTGCCGAGGCGCTGGTTCCGATTGTCTCGCCAGACATGGAAATTCCGCTCATCAATGAACTGGAAGTGCAATTGGCCGCCCGGTTCGAGGAGTTCTCGGATTCCTCCAGCGCATTGGTGCCACGTGCGGCAGTCGCCTGGCGTCCATTCGGTGACTTGCTGCTGCGCGGTGCATGGTCGCAGGGCTTCCGTGCCCCCAACCTCATTCAGATCAATGACGAAGGCACGACCCGTTCGAATTCCGTCGTGCGCGCGGTTGAATGCGTTGCCGAGATTATCAAGGGCGATGAGGATGATGTGCCCGATTGCGGAACGGCTGGAACAATCGATTTCCGGCAGGGCGCGCGCGATCTGGACCCGGAAGAAACCGAAAGCATCAACCTTGGCGCGGTGTTCACGCCGAGCTTCATTCCCGGACTGACGATCACCGGTGATTACTGGCAGGTCGAGCAATCCGGCATCATTGGCATCTTCGGCAATCGCAATGCCTTGCTGCTTGATCTTGTTCTGCGTTTACAGGGCAGTTCCAATCCGAATATCATCCGCGATGCGCCCGATGCGGGTCAGATAGACCTCTATAGCGGCACGGGCATCAATCCGGCGGGCGATATCGTTCAGATCCTGAATCCGTATCGTAATCTTGACCAGCGCACCTCGGAAGGTGTCGACATCGGTCTGTTCTACGAATTCGATACATCGTTCGGTTCGTTTGATCTGCAACTTAACGCCGCGCGGCTGATTAGTTTTGTGCAGGAGGCCGGCCCCGATGCGCTGCCGCTGTTCGAAGATCTCAATCCGTTACTGACTGCGATCCCGGAATTGTCCGTTGGTGATGTTGCGGCCCTTCAGCCGACTGGCTTTGGTGAATTGGTTGAAATCGATGGACGTCCCAAATGGCGTGCAACAGGTTCGTTGACTTGGGAAAACGGACCGTTCCGGGTGAACGTCTTCGGGCGCTATATCGACACCTTCTTCGACGATAGTGCGCAGCAGAACGACACGGCCGCGCTGTTCCTCGTCGAGGACTGGTTCACCATGAACGCATCGATCAGCTATACGATTGAGGACGGTTCGGTGCTCGATGGTACGCGGCTTCGTTTCGGTATCAACAACCTCTTCGACGAGGCACCTCCGCTCGCGGATGAGAGCTTTGGCTATTACGGCAGTATCCATAGCGCCCGTGGTCGTCAGTTCTCGATTGATATCCGCAGATCGTTCTGACTTCGAAAGCCGCCGCAAGTCTTGCGGCGGCTTTCAACAGGAGAGGCCAATGACCCTGCGCACTGCAGTAATCCTCGCCAGTACGTTTGCCGTCGCGGGGTGTTCAACAACGGCTGTCGACGTTCCAGCAAGGCTGCTGCTCGATGTTCCGGAAGATGCCCGCTGCTCCGGTCAAAATCTGGCGATCGATACCGCTTTCCCTGCTGGCGCGATCGCCAATTGTACCATCAGCGACGATGGCCAGATCGCGATCACGATTTCGCCCGAGGATGAGCCGCCGATCAATTGTAGCCCATGGTATGCTTTTCGCGTCCACAGCGCTCAGGCCACGCAGGTCGCCATCCGCCTGTCTTATACCGAATGCGGGCACCGTTACTGGCCCAAGACCAGCACCGACGGTGTAAATTGGGAATATCTCGATCCGAGCAATGTCGATCTGCGCGAATTTGCCGGTCGGGCCTTCGCCGAGTTGACTGTCACCACGAATGGCGCACCGCTTTTCGTGTCGGCGCAGGAAATTGTTGTCCCTTCGACATATGATGCCTGGATGGACGGTCTGGAGGGCGAAAGCAGCGTCGAGCGTTACCTCCTCGGCCAGTCGGCGGAAGGCAGGCCCATCGAAGCACTTTCCATCGGCAATTCCGAGGCGCGAGAACAGGTGGTTCTTGTCGGGCGGCAGCACCCGCCCGAAGTCACCGGCGCTCTGGCGATGTTTCCCTTTGTCGAGACTGTGATGAGCGATGATGCGCTGGCCGTGCGGTTTCGTGCGCGCTTTCATGTGACCGCCGTGCCGCTGCTCAATCCCGACGGGGTGGTAAGAGGCCATTGGCGGCACAATACCGGCGGCGTGGACCTCAACCGCGATTGGGGCCCGTTCACTCAGCCGGAAACCCGCTTGATGGGCGATCTGCTCAGCGCGATGGATGCTGACCCGGAGCAGGAGTTGCGCCTCATGCTCGATTTCCACTCCACCAACAGGGATGTATTCTACACCATTCCCGATGAGCTGCCGACCGATCCGGAATTGTTCACCCGCGATTGGCTTGCGCGGTATCAGGAACGCATGACGGACTACGATGTGAACCGTGATGCGCGCCACGCAGAAGGCAGGCCAATCTCCAAAGCCTATGTGTACGATACATACGGGGTGCCGGGTGTGACCTTCGAAATCGGTGATGAGACAGACAGAGAGCTGATCCAGAGGATCGGGCGTGAAGCTGCAATCGCGATGATGGAAACCTTGCTCGCCACACCGGCGGAATAGCTGGCGTGATTGCCCGATTGATCATAGCGACGATTGCGGCAAGCCTTCTTGGCTCCTGCACCGTGACTGTTGGCGAGGATGCTAGGCAATCGGCTGATATCCTGATTACGGGTGGGCAGCTGTTTGATGGCACAGGCTCTCCCGCACGCTCCGATGACGTAGCGATCCGTGATGGGCAGATCGTCTATGTCGGCGCTGACGCTGACGCGCGATTTCAAGCCTCGCAGACCATCGATGCAACTGGCCTGATCGTCGCTCCGGGCTTTATCGATCCACACACCCACGCTGGCTCTGACCTCGCTTCCGGTGATGCTGCGCGGCGCGCCAATCATGCCTTCGCATTCCAAGGGGTGACGACTGTTGTGGTGGGCAATGATGGCGGCGGCTCGCCCGACATTGCCGCTCTGGCCGATGCGGCGCGGGAAAATGGTTTGGGGACCAATGCGGCCTATCTGGTCGGCTTTGGTCCGGTGCGAGAAGCTGTGCTGGGCAGCGCAAATCGGGCTCCGGAACCAGACGAACTTGACCGAATGCAAGACCTCACTCGGCAGGCCATGTGCGAGGGAGCGTGGGGACTTTCCTCAGGACTTTACTATGTCCCGCAGAATTACGCCTCGACCGAAGAGGTGGTGGCGATTGCCCGCATCGCGGCGGAGTATGGCGGCTATTACGACACCCATCTGCGCGATGAGAGCACATACAATGTCGGCGTTGAGGGCGCTTTGTCAGAGGCGATCGCGATCGGACGTGAGGCAGAATTGCCGGTGCATGTTGCTCATGTCAAAGCCCTCGGTCCGGCAGTTTGGGGTCACAGTTCGCAGATGATTGCGATGATTGAGGAAGCGCAGGCACGGGGGCAGATCGTGACCGCCGACCAATATCCATGGGAAGCATCGGGCACGCGGATCAGCAATGCTCTTGTGCCGCGTTGGGCGCTTGAGGGCGGGTTGGAAGGCCTGCGGGGGCGTTTGCGCGACGAAGAACTGGCAAGCACGATTCGTGCTGAAATGACCGAAGGCCTGGCTCGCCGGGGCGGGGCGGACAAGCTGCTGGTGACAGGGCGCCTTGGTGGCTCGCAAGTTGAAGTTGGTGTGACACTGATGGATTTGGCCCAAGCTGCCGAGACCTCTCCCATCGAAGCGGCAGTCGCGATTTTGCTGGAGGGCGATGCAAGGGTGGCGTCTTTCAACATGAATCCCACAGACATCGCCGCCTTTGCTTCTCGCGAATGGGTCGTCACCGGCTCTGACGGATCGACCGGCCACCCACGGCGCTATGCGAGTTTCCCCAAGGCCTATGTCGATTTGGTCCAGGGCGATGCCGGGATGTCGATGGCGCGCTTCATTCGCCGTTCGAGCGGCCAGACCGCGGATATCATCGGCTTGCAGGATCGCGGTTATCTTCGGGAAGGCATGGCTGCGGACGTGCTCGTGTTTGATGCCGACGCGTTTGCGCCGCGCGCGACCTATCAAGCGCCGCGCGAGCTTTCGGCGGGCGTTGTGCATCTCTTCGTCAACGGACGAGCTGTAATCAGCGGCGGAGAGGCGACCGGGGGGCTGCCGGGTCAGCCATTGCTGAAACCAGTGAGCTGCTAGCGTCAAATTATGTTGCTGCGTGCACCATTTCGGCCAATCGCTCGGCTGAACCCATGGCAAGGGTCCAGCCGAGCATTCCGTGCCCCACATTGACCGCGATGCGGGGCTTCATCATGCGGATGATGGGGTTCGAATTTGGAGTCATGGGTCGCAGGCCAGCCCAGCCGGGATCTGCGCGCGCATAGTTCGCAGCATCGGGTAGCGCGCACCGTGCAGACCTGACCATCGCGGCCAACCGCATTGGATCGACCAGCGTATCGACCTTGCCCATCTCGGCGATTCCCGCGATCAGCATCTTCTCACCAGTGTTTGTGAAGACCAGCCGCCGCTTCGGGTCAGTCACTGAAATGCGCGGCGCATGGGCTCCTAGCGGTGCAGTGAAGGAATAGCCCTTCATCGGTTCGACAGGCAGCCGCGTGCCAAGCGGGGCGGTCAGGCGGTTCACATGGTGCCCATTGGCGATGACTATCAGATTGGCCTCGATTGTTGAGCCGTCGGACAGGTTTGCGCGGGCAGCATTTGAATGTTCCCCAATGCCAAGCACCTCATGCCCTGCCAAGAACTCAACGCCATAATCAAGCCGTAAAATCTCGAGCAGTGCAGCACTGAATTTCCGGCAATCGCCCGTCTCGTCCCGCGCTGAATAGAGTGCTCCAGCCATGTCGACGGACATCTGTGCGAGCGATGGTTCGAGCGCCTTTGCCTCTTCCCAATTGAGCAAACTCTGCTGCACACCGCAGCCATTGCGTAACTGCTGGCTATGCTGGGCCGCTTCCACGTCCTGTTCTGTCTGCAACACAATCAGCTTGCCGCTCGGCTGGCGGTCGAAATTCAATGGATGACGTTCAAGCAAGCGTTGCATGGCGTGCATCGATTGCTGCGCCAGCGCGCAGCTTGCTAGCGTATTGCGGCGGTATGCGCTCGCAGTGCAGTTCTTGATGAAGTTGGCGATCCAACCGGCGGATTGCACGTCAAAGCGGGGGGTGAGCCTGAAGGCGCTGTCCCTGTTAAGAAGCAGCGACGGAAGCTGACGAAGCAGCCGCGGATTGGCCAGCGCATTGCAATAGCCATAACTCAGCTGACGACCGTTGCCGAAGGAGGTGCCCAGCGCGACATCGCCGTTTTTCTCGGCTAGTTGAACGCGCCAACCTTCTCTGGCCAGAGCATATGCGCTGGTAACGCCAATGATGCCGCCGCCGACGACAAGTGCGGTCCGTTCTTGCCCCATCACACTAGGCTGCAAGCAAAGTCGCTGTGGCAAAAGGACTTTTCGCATCGCGCACCATAGCCGGGCGCTATACTAGCCCGCCAGCGTGCGCAGCAGGCTATGGAACCCTACAGCACGGCAGGGACAAGCCACACGGCAATGATCGAAACAAGCGCGATCGCCGCAATGTTGAGCCAAAGTCCTGCACGCATCATCTCCTTGATCTGCACTTCGCCGCTGCTGAAGACGATAGCATTTGGCGGCGTGGCCACCGGCAACATGAATGCGCAGCTCGCCGCGATCGTAACTGGCACCACCAGGATCAGGGGATCGAGCCCCAGTTCGAATGCCAGTGCGGCGACGACCGGGAGAAGCGTGGCTGTGGTTGCAACATTGCTGGTGAGTTCGGTCAGGAAGATCACCAGAGTGGTGAGCGCGACGACGAGCAGCACATGGTTGATCGCACCTAGCGGTGCAAGTTGCTGGCCCAGCCAGAGGGTCATGCCGGTGGCCGACAAAGCTGCTGCGAGCGAGAGCCCGCCGCCAAACAGGATCAGCACGCCCCAAGGCAGCCGCGTCGTGTCCGACCAAGTGACCAGAGCATGGCGATCACTACCGCTTGGAATGACAAAAGCGACCAAAGCGGCAGTCATCGCGACACCAGCATCGCTGAGGCCCTCTATCCCCGTTGCAGCGGCAATTGGTTTACGCAAGGTCCAGCCCAATATGAGCAGTAAGAAGAGGATCGCTGTGCGCTTCTCCGCCACCGACATGGCGCCCAATTCATCATAACGGCGAGCCAGTGCATCGCGCGTTTCTGCGGAGGAAGTAAAGGATACCGGATAAAGGAAGCGGGTCAGCAAAACCCATCCCAGTGGGAGGAGAATGATCGACACCGGGATGCCAATCATCATCCACTGCGCAAAGGGAATTTCAAGCTGATATTCGCTTTGCAGGAATCCCGCCATAAAGGCATTGGTGGGCGTGCCCACCAATGTCGCCACACCGCCAATCGAAGCGCCATAGGCAAGGCCGAGAAGCAGCGCGATCTGGAAATCGTGCTTGCCCTTTTCGCTCAGGCCGGGGGAGGTTTCACCCACCACCAGCGCCAGCGATACTGCGATTGGAAACAGCATCAAGGTTGTCGAAGTGTTGGAAATCCACATGCTGAGCAGGGCGGCTGCGAGCATAAAACCTGCAACAAGGCCCTTCCCGCTTTTCCCCATCGCTCTAAAAATCAGCAAGGCAATACGCCTGTGCAATTGGCTGCGTTCGACTGCCAAGGCTACGATAAAGCCACCCAGAAACAGGAAGATGATCGGGTTGGCGTAGGGAGAAGCGCTCTCTTCGATGCTGGCGACACCTGCGAGCGGAAAGGCGATGATCGGCAGGAGCGCGGTGGCTGGCAAGGGGATTGCCTCGGTCGCCCACCAGATCGCCATCAAGAGCCCTGTCGCCGCAACAAACCTCGCCGGATATTCCAGGCCCTCCGGTGTGAAGAGCAGCAAGACCGCAACAAAGGCGGCTATCCCGGCGATCAAGCCGGAGAGCTTCGGGCTGCGTCCGTTCTTGCTGGCAGCGGGCGTGTCAGCGCTCATATTATCTGGCTTTCATAGAGGAGATGTCAGGCCGTGGAGACAATTAGTCGCGGCCGTAGAATTCGCGCACGGTTTCGTCGGCGACTGTTTGCAGGAACAAGGCATCTTCATCGCTGACTGCGCCGAAATAGTCGTAGTCAATCCCAATCGGTGATGTCTGGTAGATGCTCGCAAAGACAGTCGCGGCTGCCAGATAGGTCCCAAGGATGTCCGGATGCGAGCCATCGAACGCCTTGTGCAGGACGATGTCCGGGCGGCGCCGATAGGCTTCCTCAAACGCCAGCCCGACGGGAATGACCAGAGCATCGACCGAGTTTCCCGTGGCGATGTAGAGAGAGGCGATCTCGTCGATCATGCCGGGGCGATATTGTCTATGCGGAGGGACATAGGCGGGCGTCATGTAAAGCACCGGCTGCCCGCCCGCAGCCCTTATGCGCTGGGCGTAACTTGCTGCAGTTTGCGCGAAATTCGCACGGCCTTCTGGCGATAATGGCGAGGAACTGCGACCTTGCATGATGATTGTCTCGAAAGGAGCAGACACCCGTAAGTTTGCCGGATCGAGCAGGTGATCGATCGGGTGATCGGAAAGCATCGCTCCACCAATTGTGGCCGATTTGTAGGTCAGGTCCCTTCGCTCGAACAGGTCTGCGGCCACGACCATACGCTGGACATGATTGTGCAGGCTGTCATTGTAGTAGAAATAGCTATTGCCGACGAACAGAATCCGGCTCGGGCTCTCTCCTGAAAGCTGGCGAACCTCCGGAACTAGACTTGAAACTGCGACTTCGGTCGGAGCAATTCTCGCGGCATCGCCAGTTGCAGATGCGCATGATGAAACCAGAATGCCTACGACAAGCAGGCTTGCCAATCGGGCGGTTCTTACGGAAATCCAGAGACGCATGATCTCAATGGCATGCCACAGCGAGTGCGCTTTCACCAGCGCCTCGCTGCAGATGCTCTGCCAACTACGTCAGAAGTTCAAGCCGACTTCAACGCCCACCAGGCGGCGTGCTCCGGGTGAGATGAATGACCCGCCAAACTCGATCGCAGGGATTACCTCGTTCAAATACCGCTCGTTGAACAGATTGTTGGCA
>DFBR01000179.1:0-418 GCA_002367375.1 Erythrobacter sp. UBA3075
AACATCCCTCTTCACTCAAGAAACGATGCAGTTGGAAGGGTATTGCAGCGGCTTGGGAAAAGTATTGCTTGCTAATTTAGATAGCTATTCTCTTGAAGCATACTTGAGTGCGGGGACATTTCAATCCTTGACAAAAAATACTATTACGGATCCTGATAAACTCAGGGAAGAAATATGCGAAGTCCGAAAGAATCAATATGCCATCGACAATCGGGAAGCTAAGGAAGACCTGATCTGCATAGCCGCTCCGATAGTTTTGGATGCGTTGGATTTTCCGTTGGCAATATCGCTCTCGCGTGACGGGTTGCCTGGCAAATATTTCCCCGACGTCAACCGGGATTTGCTTGAACTACGAAAGGCAGGAAGTTCAATAGCGAGCATGGTGAGCTCTCACGTCACGTAATGAACTTATTCGCCC
>DFBR01000179.1:451-12304 GCA_002367375.1 Erythrobacter sp. UBA3075
CGGTTCGTGAGTTTTCCAGCGCTTCCCTGCGGAAGATGCCTGCCTTGAAGCACATCATGCAGGTTCGTTTCGGCGGAACCCGTTTCGATTGCCCCAAGTGCGGTACCGTCGAGAGCACCTTCCACAAGCTGCAAAAGCGCCGCACCTACGTCTGCGCCGCCTGCAGTCACCATGTGAACCCCACCGCTGGCACCAGCCCCTGAAGAACCGCATCCTGCTGGAGAACTACTTCCTTCCCGGTGATCTGGAAACGCAGGTCGAGGCGCTCGTCAAACACTACAACCATCAGCGCTATCACGAGAGCCTGAAAAACGTCACACCCGCGACGCCTACTTCGGAAGGGCGGAAGCCATCATCAAACAGCGAGAAAGGATCATACGTAGAACCATCGAGCAACGGCGCTTGCAACACCGCAAGCTTGCCGCCTAATATCAACCAACCAAATGGGCCCAAACACTCACCTGCCTTAGAGCGCCAGCTGTCTCAAATTATCTGACGACAGACAGCAAGAAATCTGGGCTGTTGAGAAACAGTGCGACGGTGCCCAGAAGGGCATCGAATTGCAACCTCATTTATAAATTAAATCAATTGCATAGCCCAATAGTATACCGGAAGGGCCCGCAATTATGGCCGCATATCGTGGATGACAAATTGCTTCTATAGCACTTGCGGGAATCAAACCTTCACTATTTGCTTGTTGCGGAGACAGCCCTCGGCTTCCTGCCTAATTGAGCGCTGCACCGGTCATTCCTTCAATGTCCCATCATAAGGTCCAATCGAACTCGAAAAGCTGGTCAAACGCAAATGGTGACAGAATGTCGGACGAAGAATCCAATTCGCAGGACCTTCACCCTCGCTTCCGTGGACATGACATATCGAAGGAAGCTCACACCATTGTCGTGATCGTCTGCCGGAACCGCCTGAGAGCGACAATAAAGAACGCAGCGCCTATCGCAGCGATGGCCAGGAACTGCGGCCATACGACGTCGAACCCGGCACCGCGGTAGAGAATTGCCTGGGCCATCTTCACAAAATGCGTGGTGGGCGCTGCAAGCATTACGGTCTGGACGAATTCGGGCATGCTCTCGCGCGGGGTCACCCCGCCTGACAGCATTTGCAGCGGCAGAAGGACCAACATCAGGAGCAGGCCGAACTGGGGCATGGAACGCGCGATCGTGCCCATGAATACACCCATGGAAGTTGTGGCGAACAGGTGCAGCCCGGCCCCCGTCAGAAAAAGCAGGGCAGAGCCTTCGACAGGAACCGCAAGAACGCCTTCAACCACTATTTTCAGGGCGAAGGCACAGGCCATCAGCACTACAAGGCTCATCGCCCACACCTTACTCGCCATGATTTCAAAAGGCGTGATCGGCATCACCAGCAGATGCTCGATAGTGCCATGTTCGCGCTCGCGGATAAGGGCCGCGCCGGTCAGGATGATGGAAAGCATGGTAACATTGTTGATGATAGCCATAAGCGAGCCGAACCAGCTCTGGGCCAGGGTGGGATTGAACCGCTGGCGCACGGCGAGCTCGATCGGCGGCGGCGGCCCGGCGCGCGTACCGCGGGTGAATTCAGCCACCTCGGCCTGAACGATCTGCTGGATATAACCGCCCCCACTAAATGCCTGACTCATACGCGTTGCATCAACGTTGAGCTGTATCGTCGGGCGGCGCCCGGCCAGCACGTCGCGCTGGAAACCGGGCGGGATATCGAGCGCGAACGTAAAGTGGCCTGCATCCATGCCCCGGTCCACCTCGTCCAGGTCGACCATTGCCGGGCTGACGAAATGGGGTGGGTAGAACGCGCTCACGATGCGGCGGGAGAGCTGTGACTGATCTTCATCGGTGATGGCGATGGGGGCTTTATACAGCGTTTCGGGCATGGCCGTGCCCGACACATAGATGCTGAACGAGAAGGCGTAGATGATCAGGATCATCATCATCGGGTCGCGCCATAGGCTGCGCAATTCCTTGATTCCAAGGCGATAGATATTGGCAGTTTTCGCGACTCGGTCCATGGTTCACCGCTCCTGCTTGCGTAGAAATACAGCGGATATGCCGAGAATGACGGGATAGGTAACGAACAGGATCAGCAAAGGGCCCCATAGGTCAGACATCCCCAGCCCTTTGGAAAAAACGCCCCGACAGATGGTGACAAACCATGTTGCCGGAAACACGGTGCCAATCACCGCGCCTGCCCCTTCCAGCGAGGAAATCGGATCAATCAGTCCGGAAAATTCCACCGTGGGCAGGATGGTGCCGATGGCGGTTGCGAACATCGCGGCGATCTGACTGCGCAGGAACACCGAAAATAGCAGACCCAGCGCGGTCGACGACAAGACATATAGAAGCGCGCCAAGTGTCATAACCGCGAAACTGCCGGTAATCGGAACGCCGAAGGCGGCCACGGCCAAGAAGACCAACAGCAGATAATTGATCATGGCCAGAGCCACATAGGGGAGCTGCTTGCCTAGCAGAAATTCCACCCGGCTGATTGGCGTGACATAAAAATTGACGATCGACCCCAGCTCTTTTTCCCGCACCACGCTGAGCGCTGTCAGCATGGCCGGAAACAGCATGAGAAGGATGGGAATCACCGCCGGCGCGATAGCCACCAGGCTCTCGACATCGGGATTGTAGCGATAGCGAAGGGCAATATCGACCGGTCCGGCCTGAGGTCTGACACCCAGTTCGCGCACCGCCATATCGCCCAGCCATTGGGCGTGGAGAGCTTCAACATAGCCTTGGGTCGTTTCCGCACGCATTGGCATTGCACCATCCACCCACACGCCGATCTCGGTTGAACTGCCACGCCGCAGATTGCGCGCGAAATTCGGTGGTATCTCGATCGCCACACTCAGCTCGCCAGAACGCATCCTGCGGTCTAGCTGGGCATAATCGGTGATCGGTGGGTGTTCGATAAAATAGCGCGACCCGGTCATATTCAACGCATAATTCTGGCTGGTTGTCGTTCCATCCCGGTCAAGCACTGCAAAGGTCAGATCCTCTACATCCATGCTGATACCATAGCCCATGATGAACAGGAGTATGACGCTGCCGACCATTGCCAGCGTGGCGCGGATCGGGTCTCGCCGCAATTCCAGCCCCTCGCGCCAGGCATAGCTCATCATTCGCCGGTAGGTCAGCCAGCCGCCCGCCGGTCCTGCGTGATTCGCACTGGTGGTCAGCGATTCAGGCACCGCCTGCGAAGGGTCAGAATCAAGCTGAGCCGCACCGTCCTCGCTGGCCTCTTTCAGGTAAGCAATAAAGGCTTCTTCCAGATTATCGCCGTTGCCGCGGCCTTCGGCGATGGCCTGCGGTGTGTCGCTGACCAGCACCTGCCCCGCATGCATCAGCGAAATGCGGTCGCAGCGTTCCGCCTCGTTCATGAAGTGGGTAGAAATAAAGATCGTCACCTTGTCGCGCCGCGACAGGTCGATCATCATCTGCCAGAACTGGTCCCGCGCGATCGGGTCCACCCCGGAGGTCGGCTCGTCAAGGATCAGGATTTCCGGCTTGTGAATCATGGCAACAGCCAGACTGAGCCGCTGGCGCTGCCCCAGAGGTAGCGCGGCGGGCAGCTTTTCCATGATATCAGTGAGATCGAAACGCTGCGCCATCTCCATCACCCGATCAGGGATGTCGTCGGGGGGAAGGTGGAATAACCGGGCGTGCAACTCAAGATTCTGGCGCACGGTCAGCTCGGAATAGAGCGAGAAGGCCTGGCTCATATAGCCGACCCGGCGACGGATCTCCATGTCGTTATGACCGATTGATTTTCCGAACAGCCAAGCCTGCCCCTCGCTGGCCTGCAGAAGGCCAGTCAGCATCTTCATGGTCGTCGATTTTCCGCATCCGTTGGAGCCGAGAAATCCGAAAATCTCCCCCCTTTCGATCTCGAAATCGACGTGATCGACTGCAGTGAAATCGCCAAACCGCATGGTCAGGCCTTTCGCCTCGATCGCGATCTGCGCATCGCTGCCATCGCTGCGCGGCGGAATCGTAACGGGCCTGTAACCTTCCCGGCGGTCTTGCGGCAATAAGGCAATAAAGGCCTTCTCCAGCGCAGTTTCGCCGGTCCGCTCATAGAGATCCTTTGGCGTTCCATTGGCCAAAATCCGCCCCGCATCCATCGCGATCAGCCAGTCGAAGCGCGCTGCCTCTTCCATATAGGCCGTGGCGACGAGCACGCTCATATCAGGGCGCCGCGTTCGGATACGTTCGATCAATTCCCAGAACTGCGCCCTTGAAAGCGGGTCCAGCCCAGTGGTGGGTTCGTCCAGCAGAAGAAAATCGGGGTCATGGATCAGCGCGCAGCATAGCCCGAGCTTTTGCTTCATCCCCCCTGAAAGCTTGCCTGCAGGGCGGTTGCGGAACGGGTCCAGCCCGGTGCTTTTGGTCAGTTCGGCGATACGGCGTTCCCGCTCTGCCGAAGGCTGACCAAACAATCGTCCGAAAAAGTCCAGATTTTCCTCTACCGACAGCGTGGGATAAAGGTTTTTCCCAAGACCCTGCGGCATATAGGCAATGCGCGGGCAGACGGCCGCGCGGTGCTGGCGGTCCGCCATATCGCCGCCCAGCACCTCGACCTCTCCCTGCTGAATAACGCGGGCCCCCGCAAGGAGAGAAAACAGGTTGGATTTGCCCACCCCGTCCGGCCCGATCATCGCCACCATCCGCCTGGCGGGTATGGTGAGATCCACCTGCTCCAACGCAGCGACATCGCCATAATGCAGGCTTACCCCTGCAAGACGGGCAACCGGATCAGTGCGTGGGCTTGTCATTGCGGGACATTGACCGCCAGCCAATCAGGCCATGGGGTATCCTCGTCCGCGCGGACATAGGCGACCCCCGGAAGGCCGGTTTTGACCTGCGACAGATTGCGCTGGAGCAGTTCAGGATCGATCTGCGCCCGCACCCTGAACATCAGCTTCTGCCTTTCATCCGCGGTTTCCACTGTCCTTGGTGTAAACTGGGCGACATCGGCAACGAAGCTGACCCTGGCGGGCACAACCATTTCGGGCGCCGCATCCAGCACGAGGCGGACCTCTGTGCCTAGAGCGACCCTGCCTGCGACCGTTTCGGGCAGGAACAGTGTCATGTAGACATCACCCAGATTGACGAGATTGAGCACCCGTCCGCCGCCGCCGATCACCTCGCCGGGCTGCGCAACGAGATATTGCACCCGCCCATCAGTGGGGGAGCGCAGAGTACTGTCCCCGATTTCAGCATCGATGCGCGCCACCGTTGCACGCGCGGCATCGACCTGCGCACGGGCTGCGCCGATCTGGCTTCGGGCCGTTTCAATGGCGGCGTCTACCGCGGAGACCTGCGCCTGTGCAGCTTCGACCGCTGCCGCCGCGCTTTCGGCCTGCGCGGCATTGTCGTCGCGTTCCTGCATGGAGATAGCGCCTTCATCAGCGAGTGTTGTCGATCGGGCCAGCCGCCCTTGTGCAGCGACCAGCTCTGCCTCGCGCTGGCGAACCATGGCTGTGACTGCAGCCCGATTGCTCACTTGCTGAGCGACCTGGCTTTGGGCTATCTGGATACCATTGACAGCCTGCGCCAGTCGGGCTTCGGCTTCTGCCTTTTGCGCCAGCAGCGTTTCGGCATCCATGCGGGCAACGATCTGATCCGCCTCGACAAATTCACCCTCACCCACCAGGATCGCGTCGACCCGGCCAGGCATCTTGGCCGATACGTCTATTTCGACCGCTTCGATGCGCCCGTTGCCACTGATGATTCCGTCGGGCAATTCGTCTCCATCAAGCATCTGCCAGCCGAGGTAGAGAGCAACCAGCACGGCAGCCGCAATCGCGCCCCTGATCAGCCAGGTCTTGCGGGATGATGTCATTGCGATTGCTCTCCAGTCTGTTGCGAAGGTGTGTGCTCATCCGGATTGTCTGCCGGGAATCCGCCGCCAAGCGCGGTGTAAAGCCCGACCCCTGCCGCCTGATAGGCACGCTGCAATCGCACCAGCACCTGCTCGGCTTCAAAAAGATCGCGCTGGGCATCGAGCACTTCGAGATAGGCCGAACGGCCATTGTCGAAGCGCAGCTGCGCCAATCGCGCACGTTCGCGCAAAGCACTGAGCGCAACGCTTGTCGTCGCGATCTGTCTTGCCAGTTGCTCACGCTGGACAAGCGCGTTGGACACATCACGGAAAGCAAGCTGGACCGTCTGTTCGTAATTTGCCACGGCCTCCACCTGCCGGGCACTCGCAAGATCGAGATTCGCCGCCAGCTGCCCGCCATGGAACAGGGGCAGTGTAAGGCTGGGGGTAAAGCTCCATGTCTCACTGCCTGAACCGAACAGGCCGTCCAGTTCGGTACTGGCGGTGCCAAATGCCCCTGTCAGACGGATGTTGGGAAAGAATGCGGCACGGGCCGCACCAATATCAGCGTTTGCGGCGCGCAATTGGTATTCCGCCGCCATGATGTCCGGCCTTTGCACAAGCAGATCGGACGGCAGGCCCGCAGGCAGCGTGATGGCAGGCTGAGCCTCTACCAGATCCAGAGGGGGCAGTACGGCCTCCACTGGTCGTCCGACAAGCACGGTAAGTGCGTTGTGATTGATGTGCCGCTCTTGCTCCAGCGCTTCATAGGTGCCCTGCGCCTGCGCCAACAGGGTCTGGGCCTGAGTTACTTCCAACATCGAACCGGCCCCCACTTCATAGCGACGGCGCATTATTCGCAGCGCCTCTTCACGCGTTGTAATGGTGCGCGATGCCAACGCCAGCCGGCCGGTATATTCGCGTTCCTGCAGATAGAAACTGGCGACCTGCGCGATCAGGCCAGTGGCCACTGCGCGCTTCGCTTCCTCACTTGCCAAATATCGGTTGCGGGCGGCTTCGTTGAGATTTTGCAGGCGGCCCCAGAAGTCGATTTCCCAACCTCCACTTACCTGGGCGGTAATCTGCTCCACATCGTAACGCAGCGGCCCTGTTCCAGGCAATTCGATCAGCGACCTTCCCCTCGTCCCGATGCCGATCGCATCCAGGCTGGGATAAAGGCCTGCCCCTTGAATGCGCCAAGCCGCCCGCCCCTGTGCCACGCGAGCTGCGGCGATGTGTATGTCGCGATTTTCTTCCAGCGCGGTCGAAATGAGCGCGCGCAAATACTCATCCTGAATGAAATCCTGCCAACCGATCTGAGCAATTGATTGCCCTGCCGGGGTCGAATGAAAGTAGCTTTCTGGAACAAGAGCAACCGATGGGGTGGATGGCGGAGCCAACGAGCAGCTCGACAACAGAAGCGATGGGGCTGCAACAACAATTGGGACGAACAATCGGCACCGCTTTGGCGGAGGTGGGGCCAGCCGTTCCGAGCAATAGCTCTCCAGACTGCCACCCTTATCGGCTCGGAAACTTGCCATCCGTATATCGCTAATCCTTTGCTGAGAAGATCATTCGATTTGAGGTATCGTCCCCATCATTCTGCAGTGATATCCGTAGATTTCCTGATTGCCAACAGAACGCCCAGATATTCCTAGGTGGATCGAACCAAGGCCCTGTCTTCATCCATTCTGTTCCGCAGAATCCCCAACAAACTCTGCGTTCCCGCGACGATCAGCGGACCGAGCACGAAGCCATGCGCTCCGAAAACGACAATTCCACCGACGATCACTAGAATAAGGCGGCATGGAATGAAACACCAGCCAACGACCCACGAGAATTGGGTAGATGATGTTATCAATCAGCCCGACAATAAAGGCACCGAGAAACCCCTGCAGGGCAGAGACAGCGGCAGTACCGTATACCGAAGCGAAGATGGCTTTCTCCATCCGATCAGTCAGCGCCTATGGCACAGATTAGGGATTGAGATTCAAGGAGTCTTTGTTTCTCGTCGTAGTGACGAAGGAACTAGATGAGAAACAAACAGTCAAAGCCCAAAGCGAGCGCTGAGCGGGTATTGAAGGACATTCGCCGCAAGACACGGCGTCGGTTCTCTCCCGAGGAGAAGATAGGCATCGTGCTGGAGGGTTCGCGCGGCGATGACAGCATGCCGCCGCTATCGGCGCGCCACTGCTTGCCCTGAACCATGTGCTGGGCAGCGCCAGCTTCAACATCTTGCTTCTGGCCGCCGCCGATCTGCTGCTCGGCCGGCGCTCTCTGACATCGGTTGTGGCAATTTCCGGCAACGCACCCCTAAAGCGGTCGCGCCGCTGGGATTTGCCGGCGGAGTGCGGTCGCTGCCCATCTACCCGGGACCGTTTTCCAACAGCCACTGCACCGCGCCGCCAACGGTCACAAAGCGGGCGGCTTCTGCATCGGGAATGTCGATGCCGGTCCGCTGGTGCAGCGCGGCGATCAGGTTGAAGATGTCCATAGAGTCGAGATCCAGCGCATCGCGCACATCCTCGTCATCGCCGATGGTCACCGGAGCCACATCAGGAGCGATCGCCTCGATTTCTTCGATCACCAACGCGCGGATTTCAGGCATGTTCACAGGTCCTCCGGATGGGCTAGCAATTCTTCGATATGGCGCAGGAGCAAAGCCCCTCTGTGTCCGTCATTGGCCCGGTGATCGCCTGCCAGACTGACATTCATAACCGGGCGTATCGCCAGCGCGTCGTCGCTGGCCCACGGATGGGTGCGCGGGCTGCCAAATCCAATAATCGCCACCTGGGGTGGGTAGATGATCGGCCAGAGGCTATCGACACCGCGCTCTCCCAAACTGGAAATCGTCACTGTTGGATCGCCTATTTCGGAAGATCGCAGCTCACCGCGCCGGGTCCGGGCAACAAGATCGCGCAGCTTCTTCATCAGATCGGGCAGCGAATGTTCGGCGGTATTCCGAATAGCCGGTGCCGCCAGCCCGCCACCGCGAATCGAGATGGCGCTTCCAACATGCACCGCTTCGCTGGGCTGATAGCCATCCGCTTTGTAGAAGCCGTTGAAGTCAGGAAAGTCGCCGACCGCAACAGCCGCCGCTTTCAGGAGAACAACACCAAGAAGGAGCCGCTCGGCAGGCGCGCGGGCCTCGTTATATTTGGACAGCCAGGACAGCGTGGGTGCCATGTCGATGCGATGCATCAGGTAATAATGCGGTATATCGCGCTTTGAGCGGCCCATGGCGGCGGCGATAGCGCGGCGCATGGCGGACGGATCGACCCCGTTGGAGTGCGCGGTGGCAGGCTGAACGCCTGCACTTTCAACATCGGACAGCTGAATTGCCCCGTCCGGACCCGTCCCCGTTATGGCGGCGAGATCAATGCCCCGATCCGCCGCAAGTGTGCGGGCGGCAGGAGAAGCGCGCAGTTCAGCAGCAATACGCGGCGGCCTTTTTTGTTCAGGAGGCGACACTGCAGCCGCTGCAGCAGCAGGCGGCTTGTCTGTGTCGATACCTGCGTCGTCGGAAACATGTCCCTCAGCATGGCCATCGCCGGCTATCCGGGCCAGCGCCGTTCCCACCGGCACGCTTTGCCCCGGATCGACCAGCAAAGCCTCGATCTCGCCCGCTTCGAAAACCTCGACCTCGATCGCGCCCTTATCGGTTTCGACCACCGCGATGATGTCGCCATGGTCTACACGCTCGCCGGGCTGTTTGAGCCATTCTACAAGCGTCCCGGCCTCCATGTCAGCGCCCAGCGAGGGCATGGTAAACACGCCCATCGTCAGCGCCCCAGCACTGTCCGCGCGGCCGTAACGATCTTCTCCGCGCTTGGCAAAGCTGCCTCTTCCAGATGCGCGGCATAAGGGATCGGCACTTCCTCGCTGCATACCCGGGCGAGCGGTGCGTCGAGCGTCCAGAATCCCTGCTCGACAATTCGGGCCATGATCTCGGCTGACAGGCTGCCCGAACGCCACCCCTCATCCACAATAACGCAGCGGCGTGTCTTTGCGAGCGTGGCGAGGATCGCGTCGTCGTCCAGAGGTCGTAGGACACGCAAGTCCAGCACTTCGGCATCAATCCCATCGCCTGCCAACTGCCCGGCCGCAGCCAGCGTCTTGCCCAGTGACCCGCCATAGGTGATCAGGCTAATATCGCTGCCTTCCCGGCGGATCGCGGCATGGTCGATATCGACGCTGCCCGGATCGCCCGCCGGTCCGGTCTCGTTATACAGCAGCGCATTTTCGAAAATCAGGACAGGGTCCGGGTCGGCGAGCGCCGGGCCGAGCATTCCGCCAGCATCTTCGACCGTGGCAGGTGCCAGCACGCGAAGGCCGGGGATGTGGGCATACCAACCCTCCAGACTGTGCGAGTGCTGCGCAGCAAGCTGCCTGCCCCCGCCGGTCGCCATGCGAATGACAATCGGCACCGTCACCTGCCCGCCCGACATGTGCCGCATGGTCGCTGCATTGTTCATGATCTGGTCGAGCGCCAGCAACGAGAAATTGCAGGTCATAATCTCGACGATCGGGCGCACCCCGTTCATCGCCGCGCCGATCCCGGCACCCGTAAACGCGCTTTCGGAAAGCGGCGTATCGCGTATCCGCTGCGGGCCGAATTCCTCCAGCAGTCCCTTGGTGACCGCATAACAGCCACCGTAATGGCCCACATCCTCGCCCATCAGGAAAACCCGTTCGTCCTCCTGCATCGCTGTACGGATCGCGCCGCGCATCGCCTCGCGGTAGGTAAGATCGGTCATGGCCGCCGCTCCGCCCCGACATGGCGGGTGAGATCGGCGACAGGTTCCCACGTCCCGTCTTGCGCAAAAGCCACCGCCTGATCAATTTCGCGAGCGATTTCAGCTTCGATCTCGGCCACGTCGCTCTCGCGAAGTTCGCCAGCTTCGAACGCCCATGTCTTGAACCGCCTGATCGGTCCGCGCTCTTTCCACGCCTCAACCTCCTCCTTTGCCCGGTAGAGCTGCGGATCGTACATTGAGTGAGCGCGAAATCGATACGTCCGGCATTCGAGAAAGCGCGGACGGCCCGTTTCGTGGATGGCCGCAACAGCGCGGCGCGCGGCCACTTCTACGGCGACCACGTCCATCCCGTCGACGGCTTCGGATGCGATGTCGTAACAAGCAGCCTTGGCGCTGATATCGGTCTGCGATTCGGACAGGTCCAGCGCTGTGCCCATGGCATAGAGGTTGTTCTCGCACACAAACAGCACCGGCAATTGCCACAGCGCCGCCAGATTCAGAGCCTCGTGGAACTCGCCTTCAGCCACCGCGCCTTCGCCGAAGAAGCAAGTGGTGATCCGGGACCGGTCGGCCAATGTGTCCGCCAATGCGAGCCCGGCGGCGATGGGCAATCCGCCAGCCACGATGGCATTGCCGCCGTAAAAACGATGCTCTGTATCGAACAAATGCATCGACCCGCCGCGGCCACCGCTGCAGCCTTCCTGCTTGCCGAACATTTCGGCCATGATGGTATCGGCAGGCACCCCTTTCATCAGGGCGTGCCCGTGTTCGCGGTAGGTCGCCACCACCGCATCTTCGGGTGCGAGTGCTTGCATAACCCCGACAGCCACGGCTTCTTCGCCAATATAGAGATGCAGGAAGCCCCTGATCTTCTCCTGCGTATAGAGTTCGGCGCATTTCTCCTCGAACCGGCGGATCCGCAGCATTTGATGCAGCAATGTGCGGCAATGCTCGCGCGAGAGCCGTACTTTGGCGGGATTGCCGCTCATGGCCTTGTCTCCAGCGTAGAAATATCGCCTTCAGGCAGGCCGATTTCGCGCGCTTTGAGCAGACGGCGCATGATCTTGCCCGACCGCGTGCGGGGCAGGTCGTCGCGAATCTCGATGGCTCG
The DNA here is from genome assembly GCA_002367375.1 of Erythrobacter sp. UBA3075. Lineage (GTDB taxonomy): Bacteria > Pseudomonadota > Alphaproteobacteria > Sphingomonadales > Sphingomonadaceae > Alteraurantiacibacter. The sequence goes on from DFBR01000179.1 coordinate 12,155, forward strand.
GGGAGCCATCACTGCGCCCAGTTTCCGGCGCACATGCCCCATCAGTTCCTTGCGAAGTTCATCGGAAGGGTCATGCCCGTGGTGGAGGGTGACGTAAGCCTTCACCACCTCGCCCACGCGCTCGTCCGGCAGGCCGATAACTGCTGCCTC
>DFBR01000183.1 GCA_002367375.1 Erythrobacter sp. UBA3075
CTTGGCAGAGCTAGCCGATGCAGCTGGAGAAATCGGTAGCGGCAATTATGCCATGCGTGTCGCGGGCCGAACTGGGCCGGACGAGATCGGCCTCCTCAACCGCGCCTTCAACCGCATGAGCTCGCAAATTGAGCGGCAGACTGACGCTCTGCTCGGCGCCAATGCCCAGCTCGCAGATCGGCGCGCGTTCATGGAGGCAGTGCTGGAATCGATCACTGCGGGTATCGTCTCGCTCGACGGGGAAGGGCGCATCCTGCTGATGAACAGCTCAGCCCAGAACCTGCTGCTGGAGGCCCCAGACGATACTGTGATCGGGCAGCAGCTCGAAGAGATCGCGCCGGAATTCGGGCGGCTGCTACAGGAAGGCTCCTCCAGCGAAATCATGCAATTCAACCGCGGCGGTGATCTGCTGACGCTGGCCGTCAAGATATCTCCTGCCACTGAAGGTCTGGTCATCACTTTCGAGGACATCACGCGCCAACTGGTCGACCAGCGACAGGCGGCATGGTCCGATGTCGCGCGGCGTATTGCGCATGAAATCAAGAACCCGCTCACGCCGATCCAGCTCGCAACCGAACGGCTCAAGCGGCGCTATGGCAAGCAGATCGAGAAAGATGCCGAACTGTTCGATGAACTGACGGGCACGATCGTGCGACAAGTGGCTGCTTTGCGCGCCATGGTGGACGAATTTTCCAGCTTTGCGCGCCTGCCCAAGCCAATTTTCCGTCAGGAAGACCCGGTCGATCTCGTCCGTCAGTCTCTGTTCCTGCAGGAAGTCGCGCATCCCGACATCGCTTACGGTTTTTCAACCGACGAAGATGTGCCGGAAATCGCCTGCGACCGGCACCAGTTCGGGCAGGCAATGACCAATGTGCTGAAGAACGCTGCCGAAGCGGTCGAAACGCTAGGAAAAGACGCCGAGCTTGATTGGCGCGGGCGGATCGCAGTCAGCGTCACCGTTGATGGCGAGTTCATTCAGGTTGAAGTGACGGACAATGGCGTCGGCCTGCCCGACGGCGGCGTGAACGTGATCGAGCCTTACGTCACGACCCGCGAGAAGGGCACCGGGCTTGGCCTCGCCATCGTCAAGAAGATTGTCGAGGAGCATGGTGGTGAAATCGCTTTCACACAGACGGACGAAGGCGGCACTCGCGCCAGCCTGCGCTTCGCGATGGATCCCGCAGCATCTCTCGACACCGCGGACGGGGACGAATGAACATGAAAAGGAAATTCTGACATGGCACTCGACATCCTGGTAGTCGATGACGAGCGAGACATTCGCGATCTGGTCGCGGGCGTCCTGAGCGACGAGGGCTATGAATGCCGCACCTGCGGTGACAGCGAGAGCGCCATTGCGATGGTCGATGAACGTCGGCCCAGCCTCGTGCTACTGGATGTCTGGCTGCACGGAAGCCCGCGCGACGGTTTGGAAGTGCTCGATGAGATCAAGACGCGAGAGCCGGGGCTGCCAGTCATTATCTTTTCCGGCCACGGCAATATCGACACCGCAGTCTCCGCTGTCAGTCGCGGGGCAATGGACTTCATCGAAAAACCGTTTGAAGCTGGCAAATTGCTCCACCTGGTCGAACGGGCAACCGAAACCGAACGCTTGCGGCGCGAAAATGAGCGGTTGCGCGAAGGCTTGACCGCACCCGATGAATTCACCGGCAATTCCTCGATCATCAATCAGGTGCGCGCCACCTTGAAACGCGTTGCGAATACCGGCAGCCGGGTGCTGGTAAGCGGCCCTGCAGGGGCGGGTAAGGAAGTTGCTGCGCGGCTTCTCCACGCATGGAGCCCGCGCGCAGACAAAGCCTTTGTCACCGTCAATTCCGCGCGAATTACTCCTGACCGCTTTGAACATGAATTGTTTGGTGAAGAGGCTGACGGCAAGCTTGTGCGGCCCGGTCTCTTGGAACTGGCTGACGGCGGCACACTGTATCTCGACGAAGTAGCCGACATGCCTGAAAACACGCAGGCCCGAATCCTGCGTGTGCTGACCGATCAGAGCTTTGTGCGGGTTGGTGGCAACCGTCAGGTTGGTGTTGATGTGCGCGTAGTGTCATCTTCCGCTCGTGATCTTCTTGCGGAGATTGAAGAAAAGAATTTCCGCGAAGACCTGTTTTATCGCCTGAATGTCGTGCCCATCGAGATTCCACCGCTGGCTGATCGGCGTGACGATATTCCGGCGTTGGCAGAACACTTCTTCACCCGCTACGCGCGCGAGCAAGGTCTCAGTCCACCTTCCGTGACTCCAGAGGCGATGGCGGCGTTGCAGGCTTATGACTGGCCGGGAAATGTGCGCCAATTCCGTAATGTAATTGAGCGCACGGTGATTCTCGCTCCGCGCGAGGATTTCGAGACGATCACGCCCGACATGTTGCCCGAAGAGATTACTGGCAGCTCATCCGACAGCGGAACAGGTATGACCAATTTGATGGGCGTGCCGCTGCGCGAAGCGCGCGAGAGTTTTGAACGCGAGTATTTGCGCATCCAGATCCGCCGTTTTTCAGGAAACATTTCAAAGACGGCCGGCTTTATCGGAATGGAACGCTCTGCATTGCACCGTAAACTCAAGCTATTGGGTATGAATGAGCGCAACAGCGACGGTGAAAAGGAATAACTACCTCCTTCAGGACGTAGTTTGAAAAATAATCACAACTTTACCTCGAAAATGACTTCAACCAGTGCCATGTTGCATCTGCACACAAGGTCGGCTGCCTGTGGGAAATGTGCGCGATAATGGCAGCCAGAATGTCACTCGCATGCCGGGTGACCAATAAAATGGAGTCAGAACAATGACCAAGGGCACGCTCTCAGCGAAGCCTTTCACGAAGGCGGAAGACGCATCCGGAGTAGCTGGGAAACCAGCGAAATCTGCTGGCCAGTCGGCGAGTGGCGGCAATTTGCAGGACTTGTTCCTCAATCACCTCCGGCGTGAGAAAACTCCCGTGACCATGTTCTTGGTCAAGGGCGTGAAATTACAAGGCATCGTCACCTGGTTCGACAATTTCTCGATCCTGCTGCGGCGGGACGGGCAATCGCAACTTGTCTACAAGCATGCGATTTCTACGATTATGCCAGGTGACCCTGTAAATGCGGACAGCTTTGACACTGGTTTTGACGGCAATCGTAAGCAACGCCTGTTGCAGGATATCTTCCTCAGCCGGGTACGCGATGCGGGAGTTCAGGTGACCATGTTCCTTGTGAACGGCGTCATGCTGCAGGGCCGCATTGCGGCCTATGACCTGTTCTGCATGTTGCTCGAACGCGATGGCTATGTGCAGCTGGCCTACAAGCATGCCGTGTCCACGATCCAGCCCGCCAGTCCGGTCGACCTGACTGATGGCATGGACGGCGATGATGAAGGCGAAGACGCCTGATAGTCGATGATGACATTGAAGGCGAGGTAACGCGCGGCGCACGAGCGCTCGTCGTGTGTCCGGAGATTCGCGGCCAGCGCAGCGGTGAAGACCCAGAGGCACGTCTGGAAGAAGCGCGGGGCCTTGCGCTTGCCATCGGAATCGTCATTGCCGAAAGCTATGTGCTCAATATCCGTGACGTGCGGCCCAACACCCTGTTTGGTGAAGGGCAGGTGCAGCGCATTGCAGCAGATTGCGAACTGCATGAAGCGGAGCTGGTCATTATCGACGGCGCGCTATCGCCGATCCAGCAGCGCAATCTGGAAGAGAAGATTGGCCGCAAGGTCATCGACCGCACCGGGCTGATTCTCGAGATATTTGGCGAACGTGCAGCAACGGCGGAAGGCCGGTTGCAGGTCGAACTGGCGCATCTCGACTACCAGCAAAGCCGCCTTGTGCGCAGCTGGACTCACCTTGAACGTCAGCGCGGCGGTTTCGGTTTCCTCGGCGGTCCCGGTGAAACGCAGATCGAGGCCGATCGCCGCATGATCCGCGAGCGCATGGGCAAACTGCGCCGGGAATTGGAACAGGTCCGCAAGACACGCGAATTGCATCGCAAGCGGCGGGGCAGGGCACCATGGCCGATTGTCGCGCTGGTCGGCTATACCAATGCCGGGAAATCCACCCTGTTCAACCGTATGACCGGCGCTGAAGTGATGGCGGAAGACCTGCTCTTCGCAACGCTCGATCCGACGATGCGGGCGATCGGATTGCCGGGGGTAGAAAAAGCGATTCTATCGGACACCGTCGGCTTCATTTCCGATCTACCGACCCAGCTGGTCGCTGCGTTCCGTGCTACCCTAGAAGAAGTTACGGCTGCCGATATCGTGCTGCATGTGCGCGACATCGCCAACCCTGATACCGCTCAGCAAAAACGTCAGGTTCTTGCAGTGCTCGAAGATTTGGGCGTGGTAGACGAGGCGGGGGAGGGGGTGGACGCTCCCCTCCTCGAAGTCTGGAACAAGTGGGATCTGTTGGCGGATGAGGATCGGAACGAATTGGCCGCCTTCGCAGAGGCAGACGATTCAGTCCTGCCGATTTCGGCGATAACAGGCGAAGGTGTAGACGCGCTGGCACAGCAGCTTGGCGCGGTGCTGACGCAAGGCGCGCGAACCTATTCGCTCCTCCTGCCGGCCAGCGATGGTGCGCGCATTGCATGGCTACACGCCCATGGAGAAGTGCTGCAAGAAGTTGATGCTGATGACGGTGAGGGCGGTCCGCTTAGGCGCGTTGAAGTACGCCTGACTGACAAGGAATATGGCCGATTTGAATCGCTTGAAAGCTAGGTCTCAGATTTCTTGACGCGCTGCCATAGGGCTTCTTGCGCATCCAGATCGAGCTTTGCGAACTCACCATCAGCAAATTTCTCCATCCCGCGATAACGTCGTTCGAATTTGGCATTGGCCGCGCGCAGAGCTTCTTCAGGAGCTATGCCGTAGGCGCGCACCAGATTGACTGCGGCAAACAGCAGGTCACCAGCCTCCTCGAACTTGTTGTCCGGCGAGGCTTCGCGCAATTCCTCTGCTTCTTCGGCCAGCTTGTCCGCCGGGCCTTGGGTGTCAGGCCAGTCGAAGCCATCACGGGCGGCGCGCTTTTGCAGCTTTTGCGACCGCAACAGTGCCGGTAAGGCTCGTGCGACCCCATCCATAGAACTTTCAGACCCATTTGAAGCGCGTTCAGCGGCTTTCAAATCTTCCCACCTCGCGCCGTCCATCTCGCCACTTTCATCACCGAAGATATGCGGGTGGCGTGCTTCCATTTTGTCGGAGATTGATCGCGCGACATCTTCGAAGGCGAAATGTCCGGCCTCCTCAGCCATGCGCGCGTGAAACACGACTTGCAGCAACAGGTCGCCAAGCTCACCGCGCAAGTCCTTCATATCCGCCCGCTCGATTGCATCGGCGACTTCGTA
>DFBR01000122.1:0-906 GCA_002367375.1 Erythrobacter sp. UBA3075
GACGGAATTCGGAGCTTCTCCCCGTCCTTCCCACTCGTTCTCCGGTATTGCAAAACCAAGCCGTCTCATCTGTTTCTCGACCGCCATCGCATGGCGGTTCTCTGCGGACACGATGTTGATGAAAGGGCGGATTGGTCCGAACTTTTTGATGACCGCCGTATAGGTCGCTTGTGCCTTCCGCTCATCCTCAAGCGCTTCGCGAAGTATCTGCTCCAGATCCGGTTTAACCATAGTTTGCTTCCATCTTTCGGCCCCGCAGCGAAGTGAGTGTCCTAGTCGTCAAGGCCATGCACATGCACATCTTCGCCAGAGTGCTTCTCGAGGATTTCGCGCGCGCGCTGTTCATCAGCTGCATTCCAGGTGCGAACCCATAACAGCAGGCCGCCATGTGCGAGCTGATCTTCGATGCGCTCGGCATGTTGCTTGCCAACCAGCCGAGCGAGAACTGTGCCGATCGCAGCGCCCGCGCCTCCTGCGACCGTAGCGCCTGCGATGGCAGCAGCGAGACTTCCGCCCGATACAACGATGGCAACAGCCGCAGCAAATGCCGCGATGTAGAGTGGCGTGCCGATCAGTGCGCCTTCAGCATCGCCGATTGTCTCGGTTGATACATAGGCAACGCGCGGTGCAGCAGGATCATCTTCCAGCTCGCTCGCCTTCTGGTATGCGTGACCGAGTTCTTTATTCACCGCGTCTTCGTTGGCGAGAAGGCTGAGCTCGGCCCGGTTGAACCCATTGCTGAGCAAATCGTCGATTCCGGCCTGTAGATCGCTGGCGCTCTTGAATACGGCTACGGCTTCGCGTGGTGATGACATTTTACTTTCCTCCATCGTCAAGACTGCACCTGTGTCGTTACTCACGTTAGTGCAGAATCCAGTGTGTCCTTATCCCGGGCCATCATGGCCT
>DFBR01000122.1:977-2539 GCA_002367375.1 Erythrobacter sp. UBA3075
TGGGCATCGATACGCAGCGTGGTGATCGCGCGCATCGCTTCGCCGCGGGCTTCGGCTTCGATTCGAAAGGCATCATGGACCATGCGCTCACTCAGCAATAGGTCGGCAAGATCAATCTCTCCCAATTCATAGCCGCGCCGCAATCTTTGCAAGGCTGCCGTTTGCGCCTCAACGGTTTCGCGCGAACGCTGCCATGCGGCGATACGGTATCTGGCCTCGACCACATCTGCGTTTGCAGTTTCTTGGACATTGTAGCGCGCCAGACTTTCCTCTGCTCTGGCAGCCGACGCGCCTGCCTCGGCCTCGCTCGCCAATGCGCGGCGTCGCCCGCCACCCAGCGGAAGTGAGAAGGTCAAACCAGCCCCCGTTTCGGCTCCGCCAAACTCGGAGAATACGCGTATCCCGATGGAAGGGTCCGCCATTCGATCTCTGTNNCATGCGATCAGCGACTGCGGCCATGCGCCTTGCTTCGGCTTCAGCCGCCGCAATTTCATGACTGTTGAATATGACCAGGTCGCGAAGCTGGGAAAGACGCGCCTCGGCAATATCGGGCAGCGGAATTTCCGGCGCTTCGGTTGGAAGGGGCAGGCCGGGGAAGTGCGCTTCAAGCCTTGTCTGCGCCAGAGCTGCCATTCCTTGCGAGCGTTCCGCTGCGAGCCTTGCTGCGGCGAGGGCAGCACGCGCGCGATCCACATCAAGCTGCGCCGCATCGCGCAGCTCCATTCGGCGGGTCACGGCAGCCAGCGATGCCTGATAATTGCTAACAGCCACGCGATCGACCCGCGCCTGCGCGGATGCCGACAGCCAATCGAACCAGTAACTGGAAAGCAGGAGCGCTACCTGATGGCGCGCATCTTCTGCCAGATCGGATGCCGCCTCGATCCCGAATTGGCCGATTTCGCGATCGAGCCTTGCCTTGCCCGGCAAGCGGATCGGACGGCTCAGTTGCGCATCGAATTCGTCGAATTCACCGGCAAGATCGACGCTGCGGCGCGTATAACTTCCAGTTACTGTGAATTCATGCGGTCCCCTGCGCAAACCCTCTGCACGGGCGTGGGCGGCTTCGAGCCGGGCGCGAGCGGCGACGACTGTCGGATGCGCGTCGAGCGCGGTTGCGACTGCATGTTCGTCCGGCAGGGCAGTTTGGGCTGCTAAAGGTGCGGCGAACACGAAAAGCATGAAAAATGCACAGATCAGACGCATCTCAATCCTCCACCGGATGCAGGACATCGCCAGCCGCGCGTTCTGCGGCATTCTCGCCTGAGCGCTCATAAAGGATCGGCAGCAATATCAGCGTCAGAAGCGTGGCGGTTACCAGCCCGCCAATGACGACAATCGCGAGCGGTTTCTGGATTTCCGAACCCGGCCCGGTTGCAAACAGCAAGGGGACAAGACCGAAGGCAGCGATGCTGGCGGTCATCAGAACCGGCCTCAGACGGCGCTCCGCCCCGCGCCGAACGGCAGCCGCGAGCGGCATCCCTTCCTCTCTCAGCTGGCGGAAGTAGGTCACCATAACGAGGCCATTGAGAACGGCGATGCCAAGCAGGGCAATGAAGCCAACC
>DFBR01000064.1 GCA_002367375.1 Erythrobacter sp. UBA3075
GTGGGAGAGGATGCGGACAATCTGCATCTGCTCGATCTGGAGAGCCGCGAGCTGACCACGGTCAGCGCGCCGCCGGTTGAGGACCGGGCGAGCCATTCGCTGGGTGGCTTTGCTTGGTCGCAGGATTCGGTTGCGATTGTCTATTCGAGCAATGCCAATCGCGAATTCGGCGCCCTCACGGAATACAATGTCCAGAGCGGTGAGACGACCGTCTACCATGCGCCCGACAAGGACGTTGGCAATTTAGAATTCTGCGGTGCCGAACAGGAATTGCTCACCTGGACCGAGAGTCAGGATGGCTTTGAGAGCCTGCATTCCTGGCATCTCTACCAACAGGAAGATGTCACCGCGCCGACTTTGCCTGAAGGCAGTTACGGCCTGTCATGCGAGAATGGCATGGCGTTGGTGCGGGTGAACAATTGGCAAACTCCGGGCGATCTCCACGCATTTGACCTCGCCACGGGCGCGGCGACCCGCGTCTTTGCCTCGAACATGGCGGGCCTCAATGCCGACGATCTCGTGCGCCCGCAAGTCGTTCGCTACCCGGCGCGCGACGGAGTGGAAGTGCAGGGTCTGCTTTATCTCCCTGAAGACGCGGGCACAGGCGATGACGCACCGCCGGTCGTTTTCAGCGTGCATGGCGGGCCGAGCGGGCTGTCCGGGCCAACTTGGGATCCGATAGTGCAATATCACGTCGCGCGCGGCGTTGCTGTGTTTGAGCCCAATGTGCGCGGATCGACCGGGTTGGGGCGGACCTATTCAACGCTTGATGACCGCGAGAAGCGGCTCGATAGCGTGCGCGATCTGGTGGACCTGCTCGCCGCGCTCGACGCGGACGGGCTGGTCGATGGCGAACGCGCGGCGGTGATGGGCGGGTCTTACGGCGGATACATGGTCAATGCCGTGCTTGCCGATTATCCGGACGCCTTTGCCGCTGGCGTATCGCTTTACGGCGTGGGCAATTGGATCACCGCGCTGGAAGTCGCGTCTCCCGCTCTCAAAGCCGCCGACCGCATCGAATATGGCGATATCACTGAGCAGCGCTGGCGTGATTTTTACAGCGAGATCAGCCCCGTCTTCCGCGCCGACCAAATCCGCGTGCCAATGCTCTATTCGCATGGAATGATGGACCCCCGGATCGACATTGCCGAGACAGAGATCATGGTGCAGGCGCTGCGCGAAAACGGCGTGCGCGCCGACTTCATCCGCATCCCCGACGAAGGGCACGGCTGGCGCAAGCTGGCAAACCGCCTGTTCTATTTCCGCCAGCAGGCCGAATTCCTCGAAGAGGTTCTTGGGCTGGAAGAGGCTGAGTAGGCTCACGGCCCACTCCCAGCTCCTCCCGGAAGCGAGAGGGGAGCGAGACTTGCCGAACCGCAGGTGAGGCTTAGTCGCAGCGGGGTGGGCTTGCGAGGCCTCGCTGAAAGCGCCACAGCCACGCCATGCACGTTCGCGCCCCCGCTATCCTTGTCGCCGCTCGCCAACATGGCGAAACGGCTGTCATCGGGCGGTTTCTGACCGAGGAATTCGGCCTTGTCGCAGCCTATGTCGCCGGTGGACGTGGGCGGAACCTGCGCCCTGTTGTCATTCCCGGCAATGCGGTGGAGGTGCAGCTTTCGGCGCGGTCGGACAGCCAGCTTCCCTTCGCCAAGGTTGAACTGACACAAAGCCGCGGGCCGTGGTTGGGGGAGCCGCTCGCCGCCGCAGCCATCGCATGGCTCTGCGCGCTCACCGCCTCTGCTCTGCCCGAACGCCAGCCCTATCCCTCGCTCTACGAGGCGCTTGCCGGAACGCTCGATGCGATCTGCCATGCGCCCTCTGCACGCGGCTGGGCGAGTGCGCTGGTGGGATATGAAGTGCTGTTATTGCGCGAACTTGGCTATGGCGGAGCAGGGCAGCGGCCCGAGGGCGATCTGGCGCAGGTCATCGAGGTGATGGACGAACTTGCCGCGCCGCTCGACCACTACCTGCTTGCCGACCGGCGTGGAGACGTTATGGCCGCGCGCACACGCCTGAGGGATTTGCTGGGACGGATGACCTGACATGAAAATTGCATTGTTCGCCGGGGACGGAATTGGATCCGAAATCATGGCCGAGGCGCGCCGCGTGCTTGATGCGCTTGCGCTGCCCGGGCTGACCCTGTTCGAAGGCGATGTCGGCGGCATGGCTTACAAGCGGCACGGGCATCCGCTGCCGGACGAAACGCTGGAGATGGCGCGCGCTGCCGATGCCATTCTATTTGGCGCTGTGGGTGATCCTTCGTGCGACGACCTGGAACGCCATCTACGGCCCGAACAGGCGATCCTGGGCCTGCGCGCAAAGCTCGGATTGTTCGCCAATCTGCGCCCCGCCACCATGTTTGCCGGGCTGGAGGATATGTCCGCCCTGCGCCCGGAAATCGCGCGCCAGATAGACCTGTTGATCGTGCGTGAGCTGAATGGTGATGTCTATTTCGGCGAGAAAGGCACGCGCCAAACCGATGACGGGCGGCGCGAAGGCTATGACATCATGTCCTACAATGAGGATGAGGTGCGTCGCATAGCGCATGTAGCCTTCCGCGCCGCGCAGGGCAGGAAAGGCCGCCTTTGCAGCGTGGACAAGGCCAACGTGCTGGAAACCAGCCAGCTTTGGCGCGATGTGGTGGTGGAAACCGCCGCAGAATATCCCGATGTTACGCTCAGCCACATGTATGTCGACAATGCCGCGATGCAGCTGGTGCGCGATCCCGGTCAGTTCGATGTTGTGGTAACGGGCAATTTGTTCGGCGATATCCTGTCCGATCTGGCCAGCATGTGCGTTGGCTCCATCGGCCTGCTCGCAAGCGCGGCATTGGGCGAACGGCAGACCGAGTTTGGCAGCTTCGGCATGTATGAGCCCATCCACGGCAGCGCGCCCGATATTGCCGGGCAGGGCAAGGCCAATCCGACTGCAATGATCCTCAGCCTCGCCATGCTGCTGCGCCATTCGCTGGGCCGCGAAGAAGACGCCGCGCGGATCGAAGCGGCTGTCGCAAAGGTGCTGGATGACGGAATTCTCGGCGCTGATCTGGGCGGCTCTGCGGGCACATCAGAAATCGGCGATGCGGTGCTGGCGCGGCTGTAATAATGCGCGCGGTAACCTTATGGTTAACAATTCGCCGTAACGCGGTCCCATGCATATGAGCAACAATGACTTCAGGCAGCAGGTAGAGGGCTTCGTGACGCTCGCCAATGCGCAGGGCAATGCGCCGCTGGAACTCGCCATCGTTCTGCCCACGCTGAACGAGAAGGACAATATCGCGCCCATGGTGGAGCGGTTGGAAAAAGCGCTTGGCCCGGCCGGCTGGGAAGCGGTGTTCGTTGATGACAATTCGCACGATGGCACCGCCGAAGAAGCGCGCCGTATCGGGCGCAGCGATCCGCGTATTCGCGTAATCCAGCGCATCGGTCGGCGCGGTCTGGCGAGCGCCGCCATCGAAGGCATGTGCGCCACTGCCGCGCCCTATGTCGCGGTGATGGATGCCGATCATCAGCATGATCCCGCATTGCTCGTCGACATGATTGAAGCGGTGAAATCGGGCGAGGCAGACCTTGCCTATGCCAGCCGCTTTGCAGTGGGCGGCAATGCCGATGGCCTGTCTTCCAAGGGCCGCGAGCAAGGCAGCAAAGTTGCCAATGCGCTCGCCCGCAAGCTGACAGGTACGGAACTGACTGACGCCATGAGCGGGTTCTTCCTGCTGCGCACAGAGCAGCTGCGTAAACAGGCTGAAAACCTTTCGGGCATAGGGTTCAAAATCATGCTCGACATTCTCGCGACTGCCGAGCCGCGCCTTAAAGTGAAGGAATTCCCGTTGAAGTTCGCAGAACGCCTCGCAGGGGAAAGCAAGCTGGACCACGGCGTCGTGCTCGATTTTGTCGCCGGTCTGGCAGAACGCTATTTTGGCCGCTGGATACCCACGCGCTTTGTCCTGTTCGGCATGGTCGGCGGGCTGGGCGTATTCGTCCACATGGCGGTGCTGGCGGCGATCTATACGCCCGGCCTCGTCGCCTTCGGCTGGGGTCAGGCGATTGCGACCATGGTGGCGATGACATTCAACTTCTGGCTCAACAATCTGCTCACCTACCGCGACCAGAAACTGGGCGGAGCAGACAGCCTGTTCTGGGGCTGGCTGAAATTCTGCGGTGCGTGCTCCGTGGGTGCCTTTGCCAATGTCGCCGTGGCGACCGTGCTGGAAGACCAGGGCGTGCTGTGGTGGGGCGCTGCGTTGATCGGTGTCATCATCGCCTCGGTGTGGAATTACGCGCTGTCGAGCAAGTTCGTTTGGGGCCGGTTTCGGTAGGCGTTTCCGACCGATTGTCCTCGGTAGGTTAAAGAGCTAAACCCGGGCGCATGATCCATGGCATCGGACACTTTCTGCGAACCGAATCAGCCGCCGTATTTAGAGGGCTGATTAAGCCGAGCGGACGCACGACACGCACAGGATTTGTATTTTGTATCTTCGCTTGTACTTTTATAGGTCAATTGTTCGCGTGGAGCATCGAGAGCTTCGTCATTGACGAATTTCGGCACACCGAAACTCTATCGCTTCAACTTACCGGTTTCCTGTTGGTGGTGCCGACTATTCGCCGTCTGCATGACATTGGAAGGAGCGGCTGGCTGGCAGTCATTGTGCCCCTCTCGATGGGCTTGAAAGCATACGGCTGGTATCAATACGAAACTCAGCAAGCCCTTGCGCCCGGTGTCGGCTATCCGCTTAGTCTTGTGGACTTTGCGTTTGTTCTCGTCTTTCTCGCCATCATCTTATGGCCGCCAAAAGAGGGTCCAAACCGCTATGGGCCCGAACCTTACTCTAGGGTTCGTAGGGCGGCGGCCTAACGCCA
>DFBR01000124.1:0-8043 GCA_002367375.1 Erythrobacter sp. UBA3075
CCATGGGTTGAATGGAATGAGATTGACCTTGGCGGGCAGATCATAGTGTTTGAGCAGGCGGACCAGTTCATGCGCATGTTCGTCGCTGTCGTTCTTGTCCTTCAGCATCACATATTCAAAGGTGATGCGCCGCGCGTTGGACGCGCCGGGATAATCGGCACAGGCCTGCAGCAGTTCCTCAAGGCCGTACTTTCTGTTGATCGGGACGATTTCATCGCGAATGTCCTTGGTGACGGCGTGCAAGGACACCGCAAGGTTCACCCCAATTTCTTCTCCGCATCGTGCCATTGCAGGCACGACACCGCTGGTCGACAGCGTAATGCGGCGTTTTGACAGGGCCAGCCCGTGGCCGTCCATCACCAGCTTGAGTGCATCACGGACATTGTCGAAATTATACAGCGGTTCTCCCATGCCCATCATCACGATATTGGTGAGCAACCGGCCATCCGCGCGATACTCTGCCTCGTCCTCGACCTCGGCCCCAAGTTCTGCGAAGTCCATGCGGCCCTTGGGCCATTCACCCAGTGAATCGCGCGCCAGCATGACTTGGCCGACGATTTCTCCGGGCGTCAGATTGCGCACCAGCCGCATCGTGCCGGTGTGGCAGAAGGTGCAATTGAGGGTGCAGCCGACTTGACTGGAAACGCACAGCGTGCCGCGATCAGCATCGGGGATGAAGACCATCTCGAATTCATGGCCGTCAGCCGTGCGCAGCAGCCATTTGCGCGTGCCATCGGTGCTGTGCTGGGCCTCGACAACATCGGGGCGGCCAATCACGAAACGCTCGGTCAACCACGGGCGCATGGTCTTGGCGATATCGGTCATCGCGTCGAAATCAGTGACACCGCGATGATACAGCCAGTGAAACACCTGCTTGGCGCGCAGCTTGGCTTGTTTTGTGTCGAGGCCTGCGCCTTCGAACAGGGCTGAGATATCCGCTTTGGGCAGACCGATCAGATCCACGCGTCCATCTTCGCGCGGCGTGATGTCACGCGCGACGGGAACCGGATCAACCTGTCCGGGAATGCTCATCAGTGTCGTATCGGCCATGGGAAGCAGCGATATAGGGCGCGCGGCGTGGTTTGGCTAGCTGCTCTGCGAACAGCCGAGGCTTGCCGCATCAATTGCAGTGGCTGCGCCTGCAAGCGAATAGCTGTCGGTAAAACGATTGCCGCGATTGTCGGTGGCGCTGATGCTCATCCGGCCTGCTGCGCGCATGGCGCTGACGATCTCAAGGTCGGTGGATGCGTCAGCAGCCCACGCGTCACCATCACCGGCGGTAAGATTGAAACGCTCACCCCCAATCGCCAATCGTACTCGCGGATTGTCAGCAAGGCGGCGACCGAGCCGGAAATGCACCTGCGCGCTGACATTGCGGGCGGGCCAAGTGCCGACACTGGCAAATGCATCAAAATCCCGGCGGCTACTGCGTGTTTCAGCTGCGGCGATGGCATAGCAGCGCGGGGTCTCTGGATCACGAAATGCGCCCCAATCACCGAACACGCCAAGGCTGTCGCGCGCCGACAAGGGGCTGGCGACAAGCAGGAGGAGAAGGGGCAGTAAGCGGCGCATCATACCTATTATATACACGCGCGATGCGCGCGCGCGAGTGCCGAAAATCGTACCGACATTTTCCGGTTTTTCTGGCATTTTCCGAAGATTTATGCCATATGAATGAAGACGGAGGGGGTTCTCCTAGAAAACCCGAAAAAAGAAAGGCGCCCCGGGCTAATTGCCGGGAGGCGGTAAGAGAGATGAGCCTGTTTGCCGATTATAATCTACCCTTTGCAATTGCACTGGGGGTCATGTTTTTGCTTGGGCTTTTGCAAATTGTCGGTGTCGGGGACTTAGATTTCGGCGGTGATGTTGATCTGGATCTCGATTTTGACGCTGATCTGGATGCCGGTGCGGAATTCGCCGACCCGACCAGTGCGGGGCTTGGCGGAGCGCTGACCACGCTGCTGGGGCTGGGCAAAGTACCGTTCTTTGTCTGGCTGATGACCTTCCTGTTTCTGTTCGCGCTGATCGGCATGGGGGTGCAAGTCTTTGCTGACGATTTGACCGGATCGCCGCTGTATCCCTGGCTCGCCGCGCTGATTTCCGGCGGGGCAAGTGTTCCCGTCACCGCTACTTTGGTGCGCCCATTGGGCCGCATCATGCCGCAGGATGAAACCTCCGCCGTGCGGCTGGATAGCCTAGTCGGCAAGCGCGGCACGATTACAACCGGGAAGGCGGAAAAGGGTTCACCTGCCCGCACCAAGGTGCGCGACCGATTCGGTCATGCCCATTATGTCATGGTGGAGCCACATGAAGATGCCAGCGTGATCCCGGCGGGTGATCAGGTTTTGCTGGTGCGCAGAGAAGGCCAGACCTTCTTTGGCGTGCCATTGGCCGAGCGCAAGCTGGCTCCGATGAATTAGGGCCCCCTAATTAGGAGACGGCACGCCGGCCTGATAACAAGTTCAACAACAAGGAGAAGAAATGTTTGATATTGGTCTGATTGGATTGGTCGGGGGTATATTCCTCGTCCTCATATTTTTCGTGTTCCTCATCAAGCTTTACCACCGCGCGTCGAAGGAAATCGCCTTTGTTCGAACCGGTGTTGGCGGTGAAAAAGTGGTTATGAATGGCGGCGCACTTGTGTTGCCGGTTTTCCACGAAACCATGCCCGTCAACATGAACACGCTGGTGCTGCCGGTGATCCGTCGCGATACCGAAGCGCTCATCACGCTGGACCGCCTGCGGATCGACGTGAAGGCGGAGTTCTATGTCCGCGTGAAGCCTGACGGCGAAGCGATTGCCATGGCCGCGCAGACGCTGGGTCAACGCACCATGCAGCCTGAAGCGCTCAAAGACCTCGTCGAAGGTAAATTCGTCGATGCGCTGCGCTCGGTTGCGGCAGGAATGACGATGAACGAGCTGCACGAACAACGCGCAGATTTCGTGCAGAAGGTGCAGCAGGTGTCGTCCAACGACCTCGCGATGAACGGGCTTGAGCTGGAATCGGTCTCGCTGACCGGGCTCGATCAGACCAGCATCGAACATTTTAACGCCAACAACGCCTTCGATGCCGAAGGTCTGACCAAGCTGACCGAGCAGATTGAAGCGCGCAAGAAACTGCGCAACGATATCGAGCAGGACACGCGCGTGCAGATGGAAACGAAGAACCTCGAAGCCGACGCCAAGTCGTTCGAGATTGGCCGTGACAAGGAATATGCACGGCTGGGGCAAGAGCGCGAGGTGGAAGTTCGCCGCGCATCGCAAATGTCCGAAATCGCCCGTGAGCAGGCCGAACGCCAGCGTGAAGCCGATGCTGCACGGATCGAGGCCAAGAAGCAGGTCGACGCGCAGCAGATTGAGGCGGATCGACTGGTGGAAGAGGCTCGCATCGATCAGGTGCGCGCTCTCGAAATCGCCCGGCAGGAACAGCAGATCGCTGTCCAGAACAAGTCACGTGAGGAAAGCCAGGCCAAGGCAGAGGCCGACGCCGCCCGGGCCAAGGCTGTCGAAGCTGAAGAGCAGGTCGCCACGGCGCGTGAAAGCGAGATCGCCGAACGTCAGAAGAAGATCGAGCTAATCGAAGCTGCCAAGCAGGCCGAACGCGAAGCCATCGGCATCAAGGTGGAGGCAGAGGCGGAGCGCGATGCAGCCTCCAACCGCGCCGAAGCTCTGCGCCTGGAAGCGCAAGGTGAAGCCGAAGCTGAAAAGCTGAGCGCCGATGCTGCACGAGTACGCTTCGAAGTCGAAGCTGCGGGTCAGCGGGCTGTGAATGAAGCTGCCAACATCCTCTCGATGGAGCAGATTTCATTGCAGACGAAGCTGGCGCTGCTCGAAGTGCTGCCGGAAGCCATCCGCGAAAGCGCGAAGCCGATGGAAGCGATTGACTCGATCAAGATCGTGCAGGTCGATGGTCTTACGCAGAACTCTGGCCCTGCTGGTTCCAGCAATGGTGCTGGCGGCGGCGGATCGGGAAACCTCGCCAATGATGCGGTCGCGGCAGCGCTCGCCTATCGCGCACAGGCTCCGGTTCTCGATGGTCTGATGAAGGAGCTTGGCCTGACCGGTTCCTCGCTCGGCGAGATGGTGAAGGGCGCGACGGATGGCGAAACGGACACGCAATTCGCTCCGACGCCGGAACTGACCGACGAGGTGGAAACGCCCAGCCTGTTTGTGCAGGATGCAGACGAAGGCGAGAACGACGAGGACGCAGAAGCGGCCGACTAATCATAGCCTCACTACAAAACGAAGGCCCCCGGTTCGCGCTGGGGGCCTTTTGCTATTGGGGATAGGTGATCGTGATCACTTCCCACTCCTTCTCGCCGCCGGGAAGTCGGACATTGCGTAGATCGCCAACTTCGGCGCGACGCAGGGCGCGGGCAATTGGGCTGGACCAGCCGACGCGGCCCGCGCTCGCATCCTGTTCCTTGTCGCCCACGATAGTAAGCGTACGCTCCTCATCATCCTCATCGGCGATGGTCACGGTTGCGCCAAAGAACACCCGGCTCTTGTCTGGCTGTTCGCGCGGATCGACGACTTTGGCGAATTTCATCACTTTGGAAAGATAGGACAGCTCCCGGTCAATCTCGCGCATACGCTTGCGCCCGTAGAGGTAATCGCCGTTCTCGCTGCGGTCGCCATTGCCTGCCGCCCAGCTGACGATCTCCGTAATTTCGGGCCGCTCAGTGCCGAGCAGATGGTCATAGCGGGCTTTCAGCGCGGCAAGGCCCGCCGGGGTGATGGGATTGGTTCTGTCGGTCATAAGGCGTGGTGGCAGTCAGGCCTCGGCAGGAACGGTGCGGCGATAGAGGTGCCAGGTCGCATGGCCCAGCACCGGTAGCGTCACCAGCAGGCCAAGAAAGGCTGGCAGCATCGAGAGGAACAGCACCAAGGCGATAATTACCGCCCAGCCGAGCAGGACATTGCGATTGGCGCGTATGCTGGCGAGGCTGGTAATGATGGCTGTGATGAAATCGACATCTCGGTCCACCAGCATCGGCAGGCTGATCACTGTAATTGCGTAGAAGGCCAGCGCGATCAAAGCGCCGACAAGGCTGCCCACAACGAGCATCGCAATTCCGGTTGGTGTGGCCAAAGCTGCAAGGGATTCGCCGCCCATACCTGCCTCCGCCATAAAGATTGCGAAGATGCCGTGGGCGATAATCACCCAGAAACTGAAGGCGACGAACAGAATGCCGCCCATCAGCAGCAATTGCTCATCCCCGCGTCCGCGCAAAGCGCCCAGAACTGCGCCCCAGCGCATAGGAAGATCGCTCTCCCGGCGGCGGCTGACTTCGTAGAGGCCGACAGCCGTAAAAGGCGCGATCAGCGGGAAACCGGCGATGGCCGCCCACCACAGCAAGTCGACGCTGCCCGCCAATGCGAGGGACAATCCAAAGCCGAACGCGACATAGATCGCGGCGAAGAACAGTCCGAACAGTGGCTGCGCGCGAAAATCCTGCCATCCAGCAGCCAAAGCGGCGCGCAGATCGGCGAATGTTAAATCGTCAGCGACTTTGACGGGCTGAGCTTGTGCGGTTGCGTCCATGGGGCTGTCCTCCTCCAGATCCTCCGAGGAGAGAATTTGCCTGAAAGGACGGGTCACTGCAAGCGGCTCGGTCTACCGCAGGAAATCGCTCACATCGCGGCTTCGGCCCATGCTGGCGCGTTCGGGATAGAGCACTTCGTAGACCACAGCGTTTTCGACTACGCGCTGGACGTAGTTCTTGGTCTCGAAGAAGCTGATCTCCTCAATCCAGCGGAGCCAGTCGCCGGTCCGGCGCGGGTCTCCATTCTCGCGCAGCCAGCGGTTCACATTGCCGGGACCGGCGTTGTAGGCGGCGATGGCGAGCGGGTAGCTGCCGTCGTAATAGGCGATCAGACGTTCGATATGATTGCTGCCCAGCCGCATGGCGTAGGACGGATCGTTCATCAGGGCGCTGGCTGAGTATTGCACGCCTGCGCGGCGCGCTTCCTCGCGTGCGGTGGCGGGCATGAATTGCATGATACCGCGTGCGCCCGCGTGGCTGATAGCGTTCTCGGCAAATTGGCTTTCCTGCCGCGCGAGCGCGTGGATCATCGTCCAATTGCTGCCAGCTGGGGTTTGCAGTGTGGGATAGCCGATGCGGGTGAAGCCTTCGTGGCCGTCAGCAGCGGCAAAGTCTGACAGATTCACCGCCAGATCACGCCGTCCGATTTCGCGCGCCAGTTCAGCGACGAGAATGTGCTCGCCCATCGTCTCGGCCTGATCGGCGATACCGCGATAGAAGCGGATGCCAGTGGACCACGGCGCATCGCGGGCGACTTCGGCAGTGGCCTGGGTGATCGGGGCGGAAAGAAATGCCTGCCGCTCTTCCGGCGTCGGTTCACCTGCCGGGGCAGCTTGGTAGGGCGGCAATTCGCGGCCCAGCCGTTCCAGCGCAAGCAGACCGTAGAACCGATCATGATATTGCGCAGCCATCTCGTAATGCTGCTCGGCCTCGGCGGTCATGCCCGCCTGACGATAGGCTTCGCCGGCCCAGAAGAAGCCCTTGGAGCGGGTCTGACTGGTGCGCGCGGCGGTGCCATATTGGTAGAACAGCGGTGCAGCAGATGCGCCATCGCCGAGGTGCCACAGGGCATTGGTGCCGCCCGCCCACATCAGCGACGTGTAATCATCGCGCAGCTTGTACTCCATGGTGGAGATATCTTCGCCCGGCGCAAAAGCCTCAACCGCGCGAGCGGCGACGCGCGGCGTGTCGGGACGGCTGGCGGCGCGGCCCACGGCAAGCAGTTCAGTGATCCAGCGGGTGCGATCAAAGGGGACGGAGGCCAGTTCTGGCCCGTCCACGATCATGCGCACGGCCCGGCTTGCGCGGCCTTCCTGCCGCAATTCGCGGCTGCGATTGTAGAGATAGCCCGGATCGGCAGTGGCTCCGGCAGCAGAGGTTGCTCCGTCACCGCCTTGCAGGATGGAGAGCCGCGCTGCGAACACTGCGCGTTTTCCCTGTGAGACGCGGGCGATCTGGCGTGCAGCAGCATCGGACTCGCGCTGCCACAGCAGAGCATCCATGCGCTGATCGTGATCGTCCTGGCTGAACGCATTGCCATAGGTTGCGAACAGCGCAGCCTCTGCCGTCGGGCTCATTTCGCCGCCGCGCCATGCCTCTGTGGCCCAGCGCTGCGATGTGGCGCGGTCCGGCCCCATCAGCGCAAGCGCATAATGCGCCTTGGCGTAATTGGTGACCGGGTCCTGCGCTTCAAAGAATTGCAGCAGTAGGGCGGGGTCGGTGAATTCTTCTCGCAGACGCCGCTCTGCCCGGGAACGCAAAGTCGTCTCATCCGGGAAGCCGGGGTTGGCGATCAGGAAATTGGCATAGGCTGTGAACGGCAGCTGCGCCTCGCGGTCTTCCCACAATCGTTCCCACCGCGCAATCTGCGGCGCCATGGGGCCGGGGCCCTCTGCCACCAGACTGGCGCGGGCATTATCCCATGCGCTTGCTTCTTGCGCAGAGGCGGAAATCGGGGCGACCAAAGCGGTGGTCGCAGCAAGGGCTATATACAGAGGAAGTCGAACCATGCTGGACATTGTGGCACGGCTCTCCTTATCAGGCGCTGAATACATTATTCCTCCATCGGGGGATTTTTGGGCGGCATGACGAATGTCTGCCTCTATATCAAACACAACGCAGGAGCGGCGACAATGTTTTCAGGTTCGATACCGGCTCTGGCGACTCCATTTCGCGACGGATCGTTTGACGAGGATGCCTATCGGCGCTTTATCGACTGGCAGATCGACAATGGCACAAGCGCGCTGGTGCCATGCGGCACGACGGGCGAAAGCGCGACGCTGGACAATGATGAGCATCACAAGGTTATCGCCGTGTGTGCCGAACAGGCCGCTGGCCGGGTGAAGGTGATCGCGGGCGCAGGCTCGAACGATACGCAAACCGCACTGTGGCACGCCAAGGAAGCGCAGATCGCCGGAGCCGATGCCCTGCTGTTGGTCGCCCCCTATTACAACCGCCCCTCGCAGGAGGGCTTGCTGGCGCATTTCAGCTATCTGGC
>DFBR01000124.1:8145-8675 GCA_002367375.1 Erythrobacter sp. UBA3075
GGTTATGCCTTGGGACAGGTGGGCTGCATCTCGGTGACCGCCAACGTCGCGCCAAAGCTGTGCGCTGATTTCCACGCAGCGGCTGCGGAAGGTGATTTCGCCACCGCGCGCGCGATCAACGAAAAGCTCTACCCGCTGCATAAGGCCATGTTCGCCGACGCCTCGCCTGCACCGGCCAAATATGCCCTAAGCAAACTGTTCGACTGGTTTTCGCCCGACGTGCGGCTGCCGATTGTGGAATGCTCTGACGCGGCGAAGGCGGCGGTGGATGCGGCGATGGATTTGGCTGATTTGTAAGTTCGTCATTGCGAGCGTAGCGAAGCAATCCAGTCCCGCACTTCTGGATTGCCGGGTGGCCGGTGGCCAGCGTCGCTTCCGCCTGCGGCCCCTCGCACTGACGACCAATTGGGAATGAGAATGAAAAACATCGCAATCGCCGCCGCAGCTCTCGCGCTGACGTCCTGCTCCACCATGCCCAACACTCCGCCGCCTGCGCTGGACACGCTTGCGCGGCAGTATCTCGCGTTGCA
>DFBR01000124.1:8772-9245 GCA_002367375.1 Erythrobacter sp. UBA3075
GCAAGCCGCGTCCGCTATTTGCGCGCCATGCTCAATTCCGCCAAAGTCCGACTGCGGATGCTGCGCGGAGAGGAAATTCCGTTTCAGGATGAGGCTGAGGGCCTGTTTGGCGTGCGGCCCGAATTGATCGACCTGACAACGCTCGACCCGGTGCTTGAACGGATCGAGGAATTGGTGCCCGGCGATGAAAGCGACGGCCCGCTGCATGAGCGGGTGAATGCTTTCCGCGATCGCTTCGTAATTCCCAATGACCGGCTGAGCGCGGTGATAGACGCCGCTGTCGCAGAGTGCCGTGCGCGCACTCTGCCGCATATCCCGCTGCCCGACACCGAAGGCTTCACCCTCTCGCTTGTTACAGACAAGCCGTGGGGCGGGTTCAATTATTATCAGGGCGATTACCAATCTGTGATCGAGATCAACACCGATCTGCCTACAAGGCTGGACCGCGCCGTGGATGTCGGTTGCCACGAGGC
>DFBR01000161.1:0-10676 GCA_002367375.1 Erythrobacter sp. UBA3075
CTCAGCTTTCCAACTGCCGCAGCAGGCTGCGCACGTCGCCGTCCATATCGGCATCGCGGGTGCGCAGGTCTTCGATCAGGCGCACCGCGTGGATCACGGTCGAGTGATCGCGCCCGCCAAATTTCCGCCCGATTTCGGGATAGCTGCGCGGGGTGAGGACCTTGGCCAGATACATCGCCACCTGACGCGGACGAACGACCGCGCGTGCGCGGCGCTTGCTGCTCATTTCGCTGCGGTCGATGCGGTAGAACTGGCATACGGTGCGCTGGATTTCATCAATCGTAATGCGGCGGCGATTGGCGCTGAGAATATCGGTGAGCTGCTCCTCGGCGAGCTGGAGCGACACTTCCTGTCCGGTTAGCTGGGCATAGGCGATCAGCTTGTTGAGGCCGCCGACCAGTTCACGCACATTGCGGCTGACAGTGCGGGCGAGGAAGTCGATCACATCGCCGGGCACTTCAAGCGGGGCAAAACGCGTCAGCTTGGAATCGAGGATCGAGCGGCGCAGCTCGATATCGGCGGGCTGGATATCTGCCACGAGGCCCATCGACAGGCGGCTGAGCAGGCGCGGCTCAACCCCGTCGAGTGCTTGCGGCGCGCGGTCGGCGGCGAACACCAGACGCTTGCCCTCGGCCAACAACGCATCGATTGTGTAGAGCAATTCTTCCTGTGCGGCAGCCTTGCCAATGATGAACTGGATATCGTCCACCAGCAGCAGATCAAACGCGCGCAACCGGCCCTTGAATTCGATCATCTCGTTCGACTTCAGCGCCTGCACAAATTCGACCATGAAGCGCTCTGCGCTGCAATAGAAGATGCGCGCGCGGGGGAAGGCCTGCAGGTAGGAATGGCCGATAGCGTGCATCAGATGCGTCTTGCCCTGACCGGTTGCGGCCTTGAGGTAGAGCGGGCTGAACTGCGGCTTTTCGGCCTTGGACATGCGCTCCGCGGCATTCTTGGCCAGCACATTGGTGCTGCCCGTGACGAATGCGGCAAAGGTCAGCGATGGGTCGAGACCGACCGATGATGTGAAGCCATCATCGCCAATCGATTCCATCGCCAGCGTCGCATCATTAGCGGCGCGGTGGCCAAAGCCATCCTGCCCGCGCAGGTCGAAATCGGCAATCTTGCGACGACCGGGATGCACCTTGATGGAAATGTGACGCACTTCGGCAGAAGCAATCTTCCACGCCAGCGACAGCCGGTCGTGATAGCGATCCTTTACCCAATTGGCGGAAAATTCGGTCGGCAGGAACAGGTCGAGCGTGCCGTTGTCAGAATCTAGCTTGCCCAGCTGGATCGGCTTGACCCATTGGGTGAACAATTGATGACCAAGGTCCTTGCGCAGCCCCTGGCAAATGTCGGCCCAGTCGGCAGCCAGATCTGCGGCTTGTTGGTCTTCCATCTTTTCCTTTGTCCCGTCTTTATTTGCCGCGCTGTTGCGCGTGCTGTGCGGACCCATCCGTATCATAACAGAACCCCGTCCTCTCTTGGCCTGACCAGCCCAAAACCCCATCTGCGCAAAAGACACAGCTCCCCTGTTCAGCGCCTCAGGCCAGGCACCGAAATCTTTTGCGTAGATAACTCTTCAAAATGACGACGCGGCGGCGTGTGCCGCTGTCTGATTGTGGTTATGAACGACTGATCGCGGGGAGCAAGACCACCGTAACAAATTTATTAAAATTTAGGTTCTTGACTCGCCTGTAAGCCGCAGGCTTGCATTCATAGTGTTGTTTTCAAATGATACTTTTATGACAGTTCCGCGAATCGCGGGAATCCCTAAGTTTTCTCGGCAAGCCCGGCGATCCTCTCGCAGATGCAAAAAAGGGGCCCGCGAAAACCGCGAGCCCCGTTCTGATTTCGTTCTGTCAAGATTGCCGACAGTAGCGCGAATCACGCGCGCCGATCGGCGAATCAGAGCGAAGCGATTCGCTTCGACAGACGGCTCATCTTGCGAGCGGCTGTGTTCTTGTGCATCACGCCCTTGGCAACGCCCTTGGCGATTTCCGGCTGTGCAATTTTGAGCGCTTCGGCAGCGGCATTCTTGTCGCCTTCGGTACAGGCCGTTTCGACCTTTTTCACGAAGCCGCGGATACGGCTCTTGCGCGCGCCGTTGATCTCGGCACGGTTGTTGTTGCGACGAATGCGCTTTTTGGCTTGCGGCGTATTGGCCATGTAAGTTCCTGTCTGTCAGCCGTCCGCGAACGGCCGGTGCTTGTCTTCGTTAGAATCGGTAAGAGCAGCGCATAAGCGCCGGAAAGCGGGCCACATAAGCCGGGGCAGCGATAAGGTCAAGGATTCGCTAGTGCTGGCACTTTGGGCAGAACCACGTGCTGCGCCCGCCCTGCACGACGCGGCGGACGACGCCATCATCACACCGCACGCAAGGTTCGCCCTCGCGGCCATAAACCTGAAAACGGGTGGCGAAATAGCCCAGTTCGCCATCGGGCTTTGCATAGTCACGCAACGAGGAGCCTCCGTCCACGATCGATTGTTCGAGCACGTCGCGGATCGTGGGCAGCAGTCTCTCCAGCGCGGGCCGGAACACCCGCCCTCCCGCTTTGCGCGGATTGATACCCGCGCGAAACAGCGCTTCGCAAACATAGATATTGCCCAGCCCCGCCACCACGCGCTGATCGAGCAGCAGCAGCTTGATCGCCTGCCTTCGCCCTTTCAGCGCGGCGCGCAAATGTTCGACGGTCAGCTCATCGCCCAGAGGTTCAGGACCCATCACCGCGAAGGTGGGCCAATCATAGAGCGCAGCCGTATCGACCAGATCGACATAGCCAAAGCGGCGCGGGTCGTTGAGCGCGAAGCTGTGACCGGCGGCTTCGATCACGAGGTGGTCATGCTTGTCGGGCGTTTCGGGATCGATCCGCCAGCGCCCGCTCATGCCCAGATGGAAGATCATGGTCGAATCGCGGTCGGTATGAATAAGCCCATATTTCGCGCGCCGGCCCAGCGCGGTCACCCGCGCCCCTGTCAGCGATTGCACCAGTCCTTCGGGGAATGGAAAGCGCATATCGGGGCGGTTCAGGACAAGTCGTTCGATCCGCTGGCCATCCAGAAACTGGGCAAGTCCGCGAACGGTCGTCTCTACTTCGGGCAGCTCAGGCATAAAGGCACCTCTAACACCCTTTGCGCGGGGCACAATTGTCCCTAAGTGGGCGCCATGACCGACCGCGCCAACGATAAAGTCTCCTTCGGCTATGAAGATGTCGCCCCCGACGAGAAGACTGCCCTTGTGGGCAATGTCTTTTCCAACGTGGCGAGCAAGTATGACATCATGAATGACGCCATGTCGGGCGGAATGCACCGGCTGTGGAAGGACCAGTTTGTGCGCCGTGTAAAGCCGCAGCCGGGCGAGGCGATCCTCGATATGGCGGGCGGCACAGGCGACATTGCTTTTCGCATGGCAGAGCGCGGAGCGGAAATCGTGGTCGCCGATATCAATCAGGACATGCTCGATGTGGGAATCGAACGCGCGATAGATCGCGGCATAGTTGGGCTGAGCTGGTCGTGCCAGAATGCCGAAGAGCTGTCCTATCCTGATCGCCAGTTCGATGCTTATACGATTGTGTTCGGCATCAGGAACGTCACCCATATCGACCGCGCGCTGAAAGAAGCGCACCGGGTACTGAAATATGGCGGGCGGTTCTTCTGTATGGAGTTCAGCACCACGCAATGGGCTGGCTTCAAGGAAATCTACGACCTCTATTCACACAAGATCATGCCGCAGATCGGCAAGGCAATCGCGGATGATGAGGAAAGCTACCGCTATCTCGCCGAATCCATCCGTCGCTTCCCCAAACCTGCCGAGTTTGAAGGCATGATCCGCGACGCGGGCTTTGTGCGGACCAAGGTTGAAGAGATATTCGGCGGCGCAGTCGCAATCCATTCGGGATGGAAGATTTAAGGGTGACGCGGCCTGCAACCCATATCTGGCGGCTCCTCAAATGGGGCCGCACGCTGGCGCGCCATGGGGCGCTGCGCGGCATCGAACGCGATCCCAACACGCCGCCGCAGGTCAAGCGGCTGGTAAGGCTCGCCCGTTTCGGCACGGTCCAACCTGCCGAGCCTGACTATGCCGGTGCCTTTCAGGCGATCGGCCCTGCGGCAATCAAATTGGGGCAGACACTCGCCACAAGGCCCGATCTGGTCGGCGAGGATGCTGCACACAATCTTCTGAGCCTGCAGGACAGCCTGCCGCCAGTGCCTTTTGCCCAGATAAAGCATCAGATCGAGCGCAGCTTTGAGCGCCCTCTGGAAGAGCTGTTCAGCTCGGTCGATCCCGAACCGGTCGGCGCGGCGAGTATCGCGCAGGTTCACCGCGCGGTGACGACCGAGGGCCGCGAAGTCGCGATCAAGGTGCTTCGCCCCGATATTCGCGAGAAATTCGCCCGTGACATCGCCACCTATGAATGGGCAGCCGCGCATCTGGAGGCGCTGGGTGGAGAGGCAATGCGGCTGCGCCCACGCCTCACCATCGCCAATTTCAAACGCTGGACCAATAG
The DNA here is from genome assembly GCA_002367375.1 of Erythrobacter sp. UBA3075. Lineage (GTDB taxonomy): Bacteria > Pseudomonadota > Alphaproteobacteria > Sphingomonadales > Sphingomonadaceae > Alteraurantiacibacter. The sequence continues at coordinate 4,515 of DFBR01000161.1, forward strand.
CGAGCTGGATTTGCGGCGCGAGGCGGCCTCGGCTTCCGAACTGGCCGATGCGATGCGCGGGGTTGAAGGTTATCGCATACCGGAAATCGATTGGGATCGCACCAATGGCCGGGTCATGACGATCGAATGGGTCGACGGGGTCAAAATCTCCAATCGCGATGCGCTGCTCGAAGCGGGACACGACATGTCCGATCTCGCCCGGCGGCTGGTTCTGGCATTCCTGAACCAAGCGATCAGCGGCGGATTTTTCCATGCTGACATGCATCAGGGCAATCTGTTTGTGCAGGCGGATGGCACCATCGTCGCCATCGATTTCGGCATTATGGGGCGGATCGACCAGCGCGCGCGGCAGTGGCTGGCGGAAATCCTCTACGGCCTGATCACCGGCAATTACAAACGTGTCGCCGAGATCCATTTCGAAGCGCAATATGTGCCGAGCTATCACTCGGTCGACGAATTCGCGACCGCATTGCGCGCTGTGGGTGAACCGATGCGCGGCAAGCCGGTAAGCGAATTGTCGGTCGGCCAGATGCTGGATGGCCTGTTCGCCATCACCCGCGATTTCGACATGCAAACCCAGCCGCATTTGTTGCTGTTGCAGAAGACCATGGTGATGGTGGAAGGGATTGCCACACAGCTCAATCCGGCGATCAATATGTGGGATGTGTCCGCGCCCTATGTGCGCAGCTGGATGCGCGACGAGCTGGGGCCCGAAGCCGCCATTGCCGATCGCATCCGCGAGGATACCGAGACACTGCTGCGCGTGCCGCAACTGGTTCGGCGCCTCGAAGAACAATTCCCGGCCAAAGGCGGCGCGCCCGACCAGCCGCCGCTGCCCGATGTCGAACTGATGTGGGATCGCAGCGAACGCAAGACCGGCGGCGGCTTGCGCGGTTGGCCGGGTTATCTGATTGCCGCGCTGGCAGGGGGCGCTATAGTTTATGCGGGGAGTATGATGGGGTGGCTCGGATAAGACCGCGTCCCAAGCAATGGGATCGCTTTTCAAATTGGGCGCCGGGAGCGGCGATGTTGGTGCTTGCGCTGGTCGCGGCGTTGCTCGTCGGCGCGGCACTGACCGAGCGTTCGGCGATATATAATGCGCCGGAGCTTGCGCCGCCGAGCGCGGCTGAGACGCAATCGGACACGTTGGGCGAGCAGGCCGAAAGCCCGGCGCGCGACACCGATCTCCAACTTTACGACCGTATTGCTGAGCGGGTTGCTGCGGGCGAAAATTACTATGCGGTTGCGGTAGAAGAACAGCGCGTGCGCGATTTCCCTGTGCGCCCCGGCCTTGCCGTGCGCCTGCCGACGCTGGCGTTTGTGACCGCGCTTGTCGGCCAATGGGGCCTGATCGTGCTTGCCGTGGTGTTGGTGGCAGGCACACTTGTCGCATGGCATTACCGCCTGCGTGATGTGCCTGGCGGGCCGGGACGGCTACGCTATATCCTGCTGCTGTTGCTGATCGGCACGGTGAGCGGGTTCAAGCCGCAGTATCTTGCGCTGCATGAGGTCTGGGCGGGAATGCTGATTGCGCTCTCCATTGGTTTGTATCGGCCTGACAAATGGTTCTGGGCCTTCGTTGCCGGTGTGCTGGCACTCGCCATTCGCGAACACGCCTTGCCATTCCTGTTGTTGATGGCCGCGCTGGCCTTGGTGCGTGGCAATCGCCGAGAGGCCTTGGCTTGGCTGGGCGCGGTGATCGTCTTTGGCGGCTTGATGGCGCTCCATTTGTCACAGGTGGCGCAGTACACCAGCGCGTCTGATCCCGCATCTCCGGGCTGGCTGACATTGCGCGGGATAGGCGGTTGGTCGGCAAACATCGTGCTGTGCAGCCCGCTGCAATTCCTGCCCGGCTGGCTTGCCGCGCCGCTCGCACTGCTGCCGCTGCTGGGTTGGGCTGGATGGCGTAGCTGGTTCGGCCTGACCGGTTTCCTGCTGTGCCTTGGCTATGGCGTGCTCTTCATGATCGCGGGGCGCGACAACAATTTTTATTGGGCGCTGGTCGTCATGCCAGTGTGGTTCGCGGGCTATGCCTTCGTGCCGCGCGCGCTCATCAGCCTGTGGCATTCTGCGCGCGGTATCTGACGATGGCGCGCGACCCGGTGAGCTGGTGGATAAGCATGGAGCGGCCCCTGCGTCATCTGCCGCGCGGGATGGCTCTGACTATGCTGGCGGCTTTGGCTGCGCTGATGGTGTGGAGCGTCTTCGCTACCGCACCGGTTGAACAGGCCGCTCTCTCGGACGAGACTGCGCAAACTGAGATTGAGGCCGAAGTCGAAGAAAACGCAGATGATGGCGATCTCGCGCTTTATCGCCGTATTTCGGAACGGGTGATTGCCGGGGAGGGCTATTACGCTGCCGCTGTGGGCGAGCAACGCGCCAGCAATTATCCCGTTCGCCCGTTTGTCACGGTGCGCCTGCCGACTTTGGCGATGATCCACAAGGGCACCGGCATCGACGGCGCGCGCTGGCTGGCGCTGGCTTTGCTGACGGCCTCCATTCTGGCGTTTCTGTGGCGGCTGCGCGATGTTGTCTCGCCGGTCGAACGCGGCGGGGCAGGCGTGCTGATCCTGTTCGGCGGTGCGGCAGCGATCACTCCTGAAGCGGGACTGATCCATGAATTGCTCGCCGGATTGCTGCTCACCCTTGCGCTGGCAATGTATTCGCCCCGCCGTTGGTGGCCCAGCCTGATCGCGGCGGGATTGGCACTGGCGTTGCGCGAATTGGCGGCGCCATTCGTGCTCTTGTGGTTGGCCTTCGCCTTGATGCAAAAGCGTTGGAACGAGGTGCTGAGTGTTGCCGCGCTGCTCACCGTGTTCGCAATTGGGCTATATTTGCACTACCTCGGAGTGGACGCGCAGCGCATTCCCGGAGACCCAATATCGCCCGGTTGGGACGCGCTGGCAGGCCTTGCCTTGCCGCTGGTCGCCTTGTCGAAGCTCACCGCGCTGCTGATCTTGCCGACATGGCTCGCCGCGCCGCTGGCGATATTGTCACTGCTCGGCTGGCTTGGACTGGGTGGACGTCTCGGATTGTTCGCGAGCCTGTGGTTCGCCGGGTTTTTCACCGCGATGGCATTGTTTGCGCGGCCAGAAAACTTTTACTGGGTGCAATTGACCTTGCCCGCCTATCTCGCCGGATTTGCCTTTACTTCCCGTGCTTTGGCAGATTTGACGCATGTTTTCAGGGCAACACAAACGCAAAATCACTAAAGCCTATCTTAACCATCATTTGCGATGGCGCACGCTTGGACTAATAACAGGTGCAACACCTTGTTTGAGCAGCGCATTGAACCGGAACGGGAGGATAAAGCGAACAGTCCTAGAATCCTGCTTGTCGTAGGCGGCGGCATTGCCGCGTATAAGTCCTGCGAACTCGTCCGCCTGATCAAGAAGGGCGGGGCGGAGGTGACCTGCGTTCTGACCGAGGGCGGGGCGCAATTTGTCACGCCCATGTCGCTCGCTGCACTGTCGGGTAATCAGGTCCACACCACGCTGTGGGATTTGAAGGATGAGGCTGAGATCGGCCATATCCAGCTATCGCGCGAAGCTGACCTTGTCGTCGTATGCCCGGCCACGGCCAATATGCTCGCCAAGATGGCGGCTGGCATTGCCGATGATCTGGCCACCACACTGCTGCTCGCCACCAACCAGCCTGTCATGGCGGTTCCGGCGATGAATGTGAAAATGTGGCAACACGAATCTACTGGCCGCAATGTCGAAACGCTGCGCGCTTCGGGCATCAAGGTGATGGAGCCCGATATGGGCGACATGGCCTGCGGGGAATTCGGCCCCGGTCGCTTGCCCGAACCTGAAGCGGTGTGGATCGAAATCGCACAGGCACTTGGCCTCGATCCCGGTGCTGCCAGCACTGACATCGCCGCCTATCTCGCCCGCCGCAATTCCGATGAGGATTTTGGCGAGGAGGTTTACGACGGCGAAGATACCGGCGGCGGCGGTCTGGGAGACTTCCTCGCCAACATCATCCCGCGTTCCGCCAAGTCCAAGCAGGTCGAGGATGATGACGAGTTTGAAGGCATGGAATTGCCCGAAGGCATCGTCGAGGGCCCGGACCTCCCTGAACCAGACCATTCCGGATCGGAGCACCTGTTTGCCAAAAAGGGCAAAGCCAGCGCTGCCCCGCCGACCGACCGCGAGGCGATCAATCACGAGGTTAACGCCAAGCAGACTGCACCGCAGCCTTTCGAAGGCGAAGCGGCTGCAGCTCCGGTCAATCCGATCGATTCGCCTGCCGAAGCAGGAGCGCCAATTGCAGCGGGCTCTGATCTCGACAGCTATGATCCGCTCGCCGGACAGCCGGGCTTCGATCAGGACATCGAACATCGCCCGCTTTACGGCAAACATGTGCTGGTCACTGCCGGACCAACGCATGAGCCGATTGATCCGGTGCGCTATCTCGCCAATCGCAGTTCGGGCAAGCAAGGCTATTCCATTGCCGCTGCTGCTGCTGCTGCGGGTGCAAAGGTCACGCTGGTGTCCGGCCCGGTCAATCTGCGCACGCCGCTGGGTGTCGACCGCATCGACGTGGAAAGCGCCGAGGACATGGCGAAAGCCGTGCGCAAGGCTATGCCCGCCGATGTTGCCATCATGGTCGCAGCGGTCGCAGATTGGCGTCCGCGCGATTTCAAGGGTGAAAAGATCAAGAAGCGCGGCTCTGCCCCGCCAGCACTGATCCTGTCCGAAAACCCCGATATTCTCGCCAGCGTCGCGGCCAGCGCAGATCGGCCCGACCTGCTGATCGGCTTTGCTGCTGAAACCAACGATGTGGTCGAAAACGCGCGCAAGAAGCGCAAGAGCAAGGGCGTCGACTGGATCGTCGCCAATGATGTGTCGGGCGATGTCATGGGCGGGGATGACAACAAGGTTCATCTTGTGCGCGAAGGCAAGGTCGAGCACTGGGATGCGATGACCAAACAGGATGTTGCGATGAAGCTCGTCACTCAGATTTCCGAACGGCTGACCGAAGATGCCTGACACGCTGGGTGCGCAGGTTCCCGTGCAAATCAAGCGTCTGCCGAATGGCGAAGGACTGGCTCTGCCAGCCTATGCCACTGCCGGTGCCGCCGGAATGGATGTCCTCGCCGCTGAGAATGTGACCATCCCCCCGCGCGGGCGCCACGCGGTTGCGACGGGTTTCGCGATGGCGATTCCTGCGGGCTACGAAGTGCAAGTCCGCCCGCGTTCGGGCCTCGCGCTCAAGCACGGAATTACCCTCCCCAATACACCCGGCACGATCGATTCAGATTATCGCGGCGAGCTGAAAGTCATCCTCATCAATCACGGCGATGCCGATTTCCCGATCGAGCGCGGCGACCGCATCGCGCAGCTGGTTTTGGCTCCAGTAACGCTTGCGGCATGGGAAGAGGTGGCAGAGCTGGACGACACCGCGCGCGGTGCAGGCGGCTTCGGCTCGACCGGGGGGCACGGGAAGCTTTAGGCCGCTAAGCTGACAAACAAAAAGGGCCTCCCGCGAAGGAGGCCCGTTTCGTGGTTCAGTCTGAAGGAATCGGCGACTAGCGCTCCACCACCATGTCTTCTGGCGCGATCGAGATACGCACTGTCTCTCCCGAATTGCCGGGGAAGTCGGTGAACATGGCTTCGATCAGATTGGGCACCAGATATTGCAGGCGGTTGGACCGCGATGCGGCTTGTGCGCTGCCTTCAAACAGGCGTTCACCTGTGGCGGCATCATCGATTTTCAGCTCGATACCGCTGGTGAAGACGGTGTAGCTGGTAACGTCCGCACCGCGCCCGAAGAACGGATCGTGCCAGCCATAGCCCCAGCGGCTCGACGGCAGATAGGCAACGCGCGCGCGGCCACGGCGGTCTCTGTACACCACCCGGCGCGAATAGGTCCGCCACGGGCTGTAGAAGGGATCGTTGTATCCAAATCCGGTCGAGCGCACGCGTTCCCGGCCATTGTCTACGCCGTAATCAAAGCGCACCAGCAAGGTGGCATCATCGGGCGTGGCAGCCTGAACATAGCCCAGCTCGGCCATTTCTGCCTCGACATGGTCGGCATAAAGCGCGAATTCCAGCCCGCCTGCCAGCGCCGGATCATCGGCCAAGACATAGAAGCTCTGTCCCTGCGGTGCCGGAAGTTGGCTTTCAAAGCGGGACACATCGGCGTTGAATGGCGTGG
>DFBR01000161.1:10682-14414 GCA_002367375.1 Erythrobacter sp. UBA3075
AGCGTGGTCGTAACATTCATGGTTCGTCTCTCTCAAATACTTTGGAGGCCCGCAGTCCCTCAACCAAACGCGCACAAATCTCTACGATGAGACGTGTGATAGCAAGGTTGGGCTGAACCGGTGTTGAACCGTTCAACCAAAAATTATGACTTTTGAGGTACTTGCTCTATATCAGTTCCGCACGAGGCCAAGCGCGCGATATGCCGAATCGAGAGTCGGGCGACCAAGTTCGCGGGCCTGCGATGCGCCGCGCGCAAGAATGGCATCGAGCGCCTCGCGGTCTTCCTTCAATTCCACGAAGCGTGTCCGGATTGGGCCGAGCACTTCAACCAGCTTTTCCGCCAGCACCGGCTTGAAGTGGCCAAAGCCTTGCCCGCCATATTCTGCCAGCACTGCGTCAGGCGTGGTTTCAGCGAGAGCGGCGAAAATTGTGATGAGGTTGAGCGCCTCTGCGCGGCCTTCCAGTCCTGCCATTTCGCTGGGCAGCGGTTCGGGATCGGTCTTCGCCTTCTTCACCTTCTGCGCCATTTCGTCTGCCGTGTCTGACAGGTTGATGCGGCTCATGTCGGAGGGTTCGGACTTGCTCATCTTCCGCGATCCATCGCGCAGGGACATGATCCGTGCTGCGGCTTTGGGAATATAGGGTTCGGGCTGGGTGAAGACCGGGGCTTCTTCCGATGCGAAATCATTGTTGAACTTCTGCGCGATGTCGCGCGCCAGCTCCAGATGCTGCTTTTGGTCCTCACCCACCGGCACATGCGTCGCCTGATACAGCAGCACATCGGCAGCTTGCAGCACGGGGTAGCTGAACAGCGCGACCGACTGGCCTTCGCGGTTCTTGCCGGCCTTGTCCTTCCACTGCGTCATGCGGTTCAGCCAACCCATCCGGGCGGTACCCATCAGCAGCCATTGCAGCTCTGCATGGGCAGGAACCTGCGCCTGATTGAACAACACGGTTTTGGCTGGATCGAGCCCGCAGGCGACCAAAGTTGCGACCATTTCCAGAGTGCTCGCGTGCAGATCCTGCGGCTCATGCGGCATGGAAATGGCATGCAGATCGGCGAGGAAGATGAGGCATTTGCCATCCTGCGCCGCCGCTTCGTCCTGCAATTTCACATAATTGCGGATCGCACCAAGGTAATTGCCGAGATGCGGCTTGCCCGTCGGCTGAATTCCGGAAACGACGATCATGATGCTTTGGGCTCTCTTTTCTTCATGAATATCGCCAGCCGCTGCTTGCTCACAGCGCCCAGCAGGAAGGCGACGGCGAAATAGACGATAACGGCCAGCGCGACCAGCACGCCAAGCGCCAACAGCCGTGCGAACAGTCCGGCGGCGTAGAAATCCACTAGCAAATCGCGCGTGTAGAACAATGCCGCGCCCATCGCGGCGGCGGCGATTGCTTGCCGTGCCAGCCGCCCGATCAGCGGCCAATCGGCGCGGTAGAAACCGCGCAGCCGCAGCACGGTATAAAGGATCGCGGCGTTGAGCCATGCGCCAATCGCGCTCGCAGCCGCCACGCCTTCGACGCCAAAGCGCTGCAGGAACGCAATGTTGAAGGCGATGAACACGCTGAGCGCGGCGAAGGCAGCATAGACAGGTGTGCGCGTATCCGAACGGGCATAAAAGCTGGGCACCAGCACTTTGACCAGCACATAGGCGGGCAGACCTGCAACCAGCACAGCGAGCACAGTGCCGGTCGCCTGCGCATCGGCCATGTCAAAGCGCCCGCCCTGAAAGATCATCGTCACAAACGGTACCGCGCAGATCGCCAGCGCCACGGCGGCGGGCAGAGTGAGCAACATGCCCAGCTCAATCGCGTTGGACTGCACTTGCGCTGCGCCCTTGGTGTCCTTTGCGCCGATGAATTTGGACAGCGTGGGCAGGATCGCCGTGCTCAGCGCAATGCCGATAATGCCCAGCGGCAATTGGTTGAGCCGGTCAGCATAATTCATCCAGCTGACCGCGCTGCCTTCCAGCTGGTTGAGGAAATAGACCTGTAGCAGCGTGTTGATTTGGTAGGCCCCGCCGCCAATAGCTGCGGGCAGGGCAATAATGCCGAGCCGTTTGACCTCTGGCGTCAGGCGCGGGCGCGAAATCCAGCGCGGGCGAAAGCCCTCGACATGCGCCCAATAGATGAGCCACGCCAATTGGATGACGCCCGCCACCGGGATCGCCCATGCGACGATATAGCCCATCTGAACCACATCGCCCTCGGCCATCCCGATATATTCGACGCCGAGCAGCGTGCCGATCAGCACAAGGTTGAGGATGATCGGAAAGCTCGCCCCCGGTCCGAAACGGGAAACCGAATTGAGCATTCCGGTCAGCAGTGTCACCACGCTGACCAGCAGGATGTAAGGGAACATGATCCGCGCGAAATCGACCGAGTAATCGAACTTGGTAGGATCAATCGGCTTGTCCGCCAGCAGCCAGATCACGCCGGGCATGACGATTTCGAGCAGGGCGGTCAGCGCGATCAGCGCCGGGACAAAGACCGAAATGACATCGTTGGAAAAGCTGCGCGCTTCCTCCAGCCCGTCCGCGCCCGCCTCGCCATCCTTGTGCAGGCGTTTGGAGAACATCGGCACGAAGGCGGCCGAAAATGCGCCCTCGGCAAACAGGCGGCGAAACACGTTGGGGATGATCAGCGCCTGAAACCAGGCGTCGGTGACTTCATTCGCGCCAAGCACGCGGCTGAAGATCATCTCGCGCACCATGCCAGCGACGCGGCTGACCATCGTCAGCCCACCGATTGTCCCGACATTTTTCAGCAGGCTCATACGCGGAGATCCGACACAATCACCGCGCGTGCTGAGCTTGTCGAAGCACGCTTGTGCCTTGTGTCAGCCAATCACCCTTCGACAGGCTCAGGGCGAACGGAACGCGGTTACGCATCACCGCCGGTCGGTGCATCGCCCGGAAACGCCGGAGCGCCGCCAGCGGCCTCTTCCTGCGCGCGCTTCTGCTGCATCTGCTGGATGTACAGGCCGTTGAAATCGATGGGGTCGAGCATCAGCGGAGCAAAACCGGCATCGCGCACGGCATCGGAAATGACCCGGCGAGCAAACGGAAACAGGATGCGCGGCGCTTCGGCATAGGTGAAGGCGTGCTGCTGTTCTTCGGGCATGTTGCGCATACCGACGAGGCCGCAATAAGCCAGATCGACGATATAGGCAGGACCCTGCGAGGTCTTGCTGGTGGCGGTGATCTTCAGCTCCACCTCGCTCAAATCATCATTGACCTTGCGCGCGGCGATGTTGAACTGCACGTCCATTTCCTGCTGGTCGCGCCATTGGAAGCTTTCCGGCGCTTTCGGGTTCTCGACTGAAAGGTCCTTCACATATTGCGAGACAATTCCTGCAACGGGCTGGTTGTCGGCACCATTGCCTTGCGGTTGATTATCGAGGTTGGTCAGGACGTCGCCTTCATCGGCCATAGATCTGGGTCTTTCGTGTCTAAATGTTGGTCAGCGATGGTTGTGCTACTACGCTTGCCCCACCGTAAATTCGCTGCGCGCGCCTAACACCCTTGTGCGCGGGCCGCAACGGCACCGGTCGTCGATCCGCTAATTGAAATGGGCGAAAGCGGTAAAATGTTTTCTGTGGGCTTCAGCCCCCCTTAAGTCGCGGTTGTTCATTTGCTATTGGTACCTATCTTGTACACCATAGAGAGAGAATTCCGCACTGGATTGATTTTGCGGGACAGATTCGGAAAGTTTATCGCATGATT
>DFBR01000121.1:0-639 GCA_002367375.1 Erythrobacter sp. UBA3075
GTGCTTCGAGATCGGCGGGCACAGCCGCGCTGTCATCCACCCATTCGCGCAGTGATGGTCCGCCATTGATGACGTCTATGGCGAGCACGTCATTGGTATATTCGTATTCAAAATCCGTGCCGAGCCACAGCTCGTAATCAGGGTAGAGATTGCGGATCGCCTTGAAGGCCAGCGCCTGCAAACGCCACGGCCGGAACGCCGCATGGTCATAAAATGGCCCGTCGGCATGGATCATCAGCGCGTTGCATAGTTGCCCGACATGCTTGTGGAAGGTCGGTTCGAACCAGCAATCGCGCAAAGCACAACCGGTCAGCCACTCGGGCGACATGCGCTCCATTTCGGCAAGCACGGCCTTGGCATCGACATCAGGCGCGCCAAACAGCACTTCCAGCGGGCGCGTGGTGCCTCGCCCTTCGCTCAGCGTTGCTCCTTCGATCATGACTGTGCCAGCATAGGCGCGTGCCATGTTGAGGCTGGCAGCATTGGGACTCGGATTGATCCAGATGCGGCTGTCGGGCCAGCCCAGCCCCGGTCCCTCTGGCAACCAGTGATGCATGGTGATGACGCGGTAATCGACGTCGAGATTGAAATGGCGCACGAACCAATGCCCCATTTCGCCCAAGGTCAGCCCATGGCGCA
>DFBR01000121.1:803-5130 GCA_002367375.1 Erythrobacter sp. UBA3075
AGAAAGACATCGGCACTGGCCATCATGGTATCGGTGGGACGGCGCACTTCGCCGTAAAGCGAGTAGATCGGGATGCCGTAGGCCGGATCGATTTCATCCAGCGTTTCGACCATATTGTCCTGCTTGTCGCCCTTCAGCCCATGTTGTGGGCCGAATGCGCTGGTGATGTTTACCCCCGCCGCAATCAAAGCATCGAGACTGTGGGTGAGATCAGCGGTGACCGAAGCCGGATGCGCCACAAGCGCCACGCGCTTGCCATCTAGGGGTTTTCTCAGTTCGGGTTCGGCAAGCAGCCGGTCGATTCCAAATTTCATGCAGCGCGGGTTCGCGCAAGCCCGGCTGTAAAGCAAGCAGGATCATGAAAATCGGGCCGTTCCTTTGTGTGGGCGAGCGCCCAGTAACTTTTCACGCCGCCCTCTTCCTCGATCACCGCAGCAAGACCTATAGCGCAGGGCGGGCCGGGCAATTGCACGCGCGGCAAAGCTGCATCGAAAATTGCAATCGATTGTCCCTTGCGCATTGTGCACTCCGGTTCACGCTCGAAGTCACGTTGACTCATTCCCGCTCGGTAATCGTCGAAGTCATAGGCTGCCCAGCGTTCGGAAGGAGACATGTTGAATTCGCTGTAAGCGGGCGCAGCATCCTTGGGCATGATGAACATTTCAAAGCAGGTCGTCTGCCACAGTTCATCCTTCCTGCCGCGACCGGCGAAGGGCGGGATGACGAGCTTTTCCGGACCGTCGATACGCCAGCGAACGCGCATCCATGCGTCCGTCATGGAAAGAATTTTCGCCTCTATTCGGCGGATGGCGAGTGGTGGATGCGCGGCATGTGCAACCAGTTCATGCGTTTGCAAGCGATGTTCCCCGTGCTACGCGCCCCAAGTTTTAGATAATCAGGCACCACATCCCCCGATATGACGACTTACGAATCAGATCTGCTGCGATTGCTTAATGAACGTGGCTATGTCCATCAGATGACCGATCCGGCGGGACTAGATGCCCTTGCCACGCGGCAAGTCGTTCCCGGCTATATCGGTTTCGATGCCACGGCCCCGTCATTGCACGTCGGTTCGCTGGTGCAGATCATGATGCTGCGGCGGCTTCAGCAAACCGGGCACAAGCCGATTGTGGTGATGGGCGGCGGCACGACCAAGATTGGCGATCCTTCGGGCAAGGATGAAAGTCGCAAGATGCTCACCGCGCAGGATATTGACGACAATATCGCAGGCATCCGCGCGGTCTTCGAACGGCTGCTGACTTTCGGTGATGGTCCGACAGATGCGGTAATGGTCAACAATGACGATTGGCTTGGCACGCTGGGCTATATTGAACTGCTGCGCGATGTTGGCCCGCATTTCACTGTCAACCGGATGCTGACTTTTGATTCGGTGAAGCTGCGGCTCGAACGCGAACAGCCGCTGACTTTCCTCGAATTCAATTACATGATCCTCCAGGCCTACGATTTTCTGGAGCTTGCGCGGCGTTACGAATGTCGCCTGCAAATGGGCGGAAGCGATCAATGGGGCAATATCGTCAACGGCATGGAGCTTGGTCGGCGCATGGAAGGCCATGAGTTGTTCGGTCTGACCACGCCGCTGCTCACCACTGCAGATGGCGCCAAGATGGGCAAGACCGCCGCAGGCGCCGTGTGGCTCAATGAAGAGCAGCTTCCTGCGTATGATTTCTGGCAGTATTGGCGCAACACCGATGACCGCGATGTGGGCCGCTTCCTGAAATTGTTCACCGATTTGCCGCTCGACGAAATCGCCCGTTTGGAAGCTCTCGAAGGGAGTGAGATCAATCAGGCCAAGGTCGTTCTGGCTGACGAAGTTACCAAGCTGGTGCGCGGAGAAGCCGCTGCTGCATCCGCCCGCACGACAGCAGAACAGACCTTCGCTGGAGGTGGTATGGGCGATGATCTACCCACGCTAGCCATTCCGGCAGACGGCATCCGCATTGGTGCGGCACTTACTGCGCTGGGCTTCACCGCCTCCAATGGCGAGGCAAAGCGCAAGATCGCGGAAGGTGCGGTCAAGCTGGAGGACGCCGCGATAACCGATCCCGGACATCTGATCGAAGCCCCCGCTGATGGCTACGAATTGCGACTGAGCCTTGGCAAGAAACGTCACGCGATTCTGCGCAAAGGCTGATTTTACAGAAAATCCACCATTTTGCCGCATAAGTCCAAATCGACCAATCGAAGGGAGAATTGGAACTCATGGCAGCGGGCGCACAATTGTCTGTAACCGATATGCGGCGCGCGTCGCGGCATCCGGTAGACTATAAAGTCATCGCCGAGCACTTGTTGCACGGCGATGTGGAACTGCACGTGGCGAATATTTCGGCGCACGGTTTCATGATCGACGAAGCAGCCAATGTTGGTCGCGGTGATCGCTTGATCATCCGTCTTCCAGCGGTTGGCCGCATTGAGGCCTATTGCATTTGGATCACCGAAGATCGCGCTGGCTTCCAGTTCGAACGTATCCTGCGACTTGACGATTTTCAGGCGATGATTTCCGAAATGCAGCCCAATCCCGCCCTTCGCGGTCGTCACTAGGCTGTTCCCCGCTAAAGTTTAGCTAGCTTGGCATTGTGGCTGCACGCTGCCATGGCGCACGAGTGACTATAGCCACCGACCAGCCGACGCACCCTTTTCGCGTACCGAATTTTCGCGCCTATTGGACTGCGCGGCTGACGATGACGCTGGCGCAATATGCGATGCTGCTGATTATCGGGTGGCAGACATATAATCTGGCGCGCGATGCGGGGATGAGCGTGGGTGAGGCATCGGGCCAACTCGCGCTGATCGGTCTGTTGCAATTCGTCCCAGTGTTTCTGCTCACTCCGTTCACCGGGCTGGCGGCAGATCGGTTCGACAGACGCAATCTCGGTCGATTGATGGTCCTTCTGCAATTGCTGTGTGCCGCCACTTTGGCAGTGTTTACGTGGCGCGAGGCCATTGGCTTGCCCGTGCTGTACGCAATAGCCATTGCGTTGGGCGTAACGCGCGCGTTTTCCGGACCAGCATTTTCCGCTCTCGCTCCCAATCTGGTTCCCAAAGCAATCTTGCCCAATGCGATCGCGCTGTCATCCATCGCGTGGCAAGTGGGCATGATCGTCGGGCCGGCGGTGGGCGGCGTCCTGTATGAGATAATCCCCGCCCTGCCCTATGCTGTGGCAGCCATACTGTTCACTGTGTCAGCCATCGCGCTCACCTTTATCGGCCATGTCCCTCGAGGGGCACCGCGCAGCACTGACAAGCCACTGCGCCAGATCCACGAGGGGCTGGTCTATGTCATGCAGAACAAGATGGTACTGGGCGCGATCACGCTCGATCTGTTTGCTGTCTTTCTGGCAGGAGCGACCGCGCTGTTTCCCGTTTACGCCCGTGACATTTTGCAAGTCGGTGCGAGCGGCCTCAGCCAGCTAGCCATGGCCCCCGCCATTGGCGCGGCTCTCACCGCGCTGTGGTTTTCCTTCAGTCCGCTCAGAAACAATGTCGGAGTCAAGATGCTCGGCGCGGTGGCTGTGTTCGGCGTAGCGACCGTGGTTTTCGGCCTGTCCACTTCTATGCCGCTCTCGCTCGCCATGCTGTTTATCGTGGGCGCTGCGGACATGTTCAGCGTCTACATCCGCCAGTCGCTGATTCAACTGCACACTCCCGATGACAAGCGCGGCCGCGTCTCCGCAGTGTCGCTCATGACGATCAGCGCCAGCAATGAATTTGGCGATTTCTTCTCCGGCAGCCTTGCGTTCCTGATCGGCCCGGTCGCTGCGGTTGTGGCTGGCGGTGTTGGCGCGATTGTTACAGTCGCCGCGTGGACCGGCCTGTTTCCGGTCTTGCGAACAACGCGGACCTTCGACCCGCCTGATGAGTTGTTAGAAGAGAAATTACCCGAACCAACCACTGAAGCCGCGAAAGAAGGGGCCTGACCCATGAAATTCGACAACGTCCTGCAATCCATCGGCAACACGCCGCATATCCGCCTGTCACGCCTGTTCCCCGATCATGAGGTTTGGGTGAAGAGCGAGCGCACCAATCCGGGCGGCTCGATCAAGGACCGCATTGCGCTCGCCATGGTGGAAGAAGCCGAAGCGTCCGGCGCTCTCAAACCCGGCGGCACGATCATTGAACCGACGAGCGGGAATACCGGGATTGGGCTTGCGATGGTGGCGGCTGTGAAGGGCTACAAGCTGGTCCTCGTCATGCCCGAAAGCATGAGTCTGGAGCGTCGCCGCCTGATGCTGGCCTACGGCGCCAGCTTCGATCTGACGGCCAAGGAAAAGGGCATGAAGGGCGCTCTCGAACGCGCCGCCGAGCTGGT
>DFBR01000121.1:5229-7483 GCA_002367375.1 Erythrobacter sp. UBA3075
ATTCTGGCCGATTTTGCCGACGCGCCCATCGATGTGATGATTACAGGTGTTGGCACGGGCGGCCATCTGACCGGCTGCGCGGAGGAGCTGAAGAAAACCTGGCCGGGTTTGAAATCTTATGCAGTGGAACCGGAACTTTCGCCAGTGATCTCCGGCGGACAGCCCGGCCCACACCCTATTCAGGGGATTGGTGCAGGCTTTATTCCCGGCAACCTCCACACCCAGTCCATCGATGGTGCCATCCCCGTGGATGCCGAAGCAGCCAAGGACATGGCACGGCGCTGCGCGGCAGAAGAAGGCTTGCTCGTCGGTATCAGCTCCGGCGCGACACTTGCCGCGATTGCCAAAAAACTTCCGGAACTGGATGCGGGAGCGCGTGTGCTCGGCTTCAACTACGACACCGGAGAGCGTTATCTCTCCGTCCCCGATTTCCTGCCCGCTGAGTGATTTTTAGCCCCGGCAGTGCAGAGCGAAGGTTCATTCTGCCGGGGTGATAATTCATTCGCAATACAATCGGACATAATGGTGGACGCAGCCAGCCGCAGTGGCCCGTTTGAACACGGGCGTCTGCGACCAGTAATGCAAGCCGTCCGCCGCTTTACCGCTGGTTGAAGAAGCATCGCTTCAAGCTCAACCAGTTTGGCGCGCGATTTTCTCGTATTCCCAATGATTCGGTGCTCGATGCTGCGCAATTCGATTGGGCTGGTCAAATAGCCTTCCATTGGGAAGCGATTCGTGATGAGGCCATGGCTGTCTATGCCCATGCCAATGCGATACCGCCGCTGCGACGAATTTCCGCTGACCATCGCCGGATTGCACCTGATGATACATGGCGCAGCTTTTTCCTGATCGGATATGGCAATGAAGTGCCCGCCAATATCGCCCGCGCGCCGCGCACGGCGGAATTGGTGCGGCGCATTCCGCAGCTCAACTCCGCCTTCTTCTCGATTCTGGCCCCCGGTGCGCATATCAAGCGCCATCGCGGTGTTTCGAAAAGCTTCTTCACCGCGCATCACCCTGCTTTGCCAGGTCGGACGGCCCTTACGCGCTCCGGGTAGTTGGATGGCCAGCTTTTTCGACTGGTATATGCGGCGCAGTCCGTTCGTGACCGAAGCCAAGCACGAGCTGTCTCACTGAGAAGAGGTTTATCGTGTATCGGAAGGCCGCATTCAGCTGTCGCAGCCGACGAGCGTTTCCCCTTCGATCCGGCGATAGAAACAGCTACGCGCGCCTGTGTGGCAAGCGGGCCCTGCCGCCTTCACCTTCAACACCAGCGCATCCTGATCGCAATCGGCCAGCATCTCCTCAACTTTCAGAACATTGCCGGATGTTTCGCCCTTCTTCCAAAGCCTGCCCCGACTGCGCGAATGAAAATGCGCCTCCCCGGTCGCGCGAGTCGCAGCCAGCGCCTCGGCATCCATAAAGGCTACCATCAAGATTTCACCGCTTCCCGCATCCTGCACAATGGCGCTCAACAGACCGGCGGAATCGAATTTCGGCATGAAGGCGGAGCCGTGCTCGCGATCCTGGCTATCAGCGTGACGAGTGGAGGAAATGATCTGGACCTTTCCGATTGGAATACAGGGCTACGCATCGCATACACATTTGTTGCACGATAATCACAGAAGCGTATCAATTTCTACCACTTCCCAAAAACTGGTTTGATCGGAAACCTATCGGTGGAATGAAGGCGCTTCGGCTTGACGGGTCGACTGTCATTTCAGGACACAGCATGTGCCGGAGGATGGGAGGAAGCGGGAGCAGTGAAAACGCTGGCCCGATTCATGAGGGTTTGGAACTGCCGCGCCGCTGGGGGGTGACGCGAGGTTCCAGCGATATCGTCACGCGAACGCCCGGAGGGAAACCTTCGGGCGTTTTGCTTTCACGAGGGCATCAAATTGCTTCGTCCAAGACACGCGAGAAACAGGCGATCACCACCTTATCGGCACCCGCTTGCTTGAGCGCCGATACACAGGCGTTGCTCGTGGCTCCGCTGGTGAGCACATCGTCGACCAACAAGATGTTCGTGCCTTGGAGCAGGTGACGCCGACGGGCATTGATCGTAATCGCGCCCTTGAGCGTTTCGGCCCTTTTCGCCTTACCCAATCCGCCAAGAGCCGGTGTGGCGCGCGTGCGGACCAGTCCATCCACCAAGAGCGTGGCACTGGTCATTTTGCTGATCTCGCGTGCCAACAAGGCCGATTGGTTGAACCCACGCTTCCACAGGCGGAACCGGTGCAGCGGGACTGGCACT
>DFBR01000173.1:0-4140 GCA_002367375.1 Erythrobacter sp. UBA3075
GCCCGCGCTATTTCGGCTATGGTCTGGATTATGTTCCGATTGAGGAGCGGCTGACCGGCTAGCTGTTCAACGCTGCCAGTGCGCGGTCCCGGTCCACGCCAAAATGATCGGCGACAGCTCCTGTCGCCAGAGCCAGCAAATCGCCAGTCGGGCGCAAATCGCGGTTCTGGTAAAGCTGGCTTGCGGCGAGGCCCGGCCAGTCGGCGATAACTTTCTCACCCGCAGGCAGTCCGCCGCCCAGCACTAGTGCAGCAGATGCGGTCCCGTGATCGGTGCCAAGTGAGCCATTGATGGCCGCAGTCCGGCCAAATTCAGTGGCGACCAGCACCAGCGTATCGCGCCAGACATCGTCCAGCCCTTCACGCAATGCGCCAAGCAGTGCATCGAGACCACGCAATTGCGTGGCCAAGCGCGGGCCCTGCGCCTGATGCGTGTCCCATCCGCCGGTTTCCACCATCATCACGCGCGGGCCGCCTTCGGCCATCATCAGGGAGGACGCGAGTTCGCCGACCTGCTGGCCGTTACGACCAGCGTTGTCGCCAATATCGCTCGCTATCATGCGGGTGCGCATTGCCTCTTCCCACAAGGGGCCGAGTTGCGCGTCTTCACCGTAAAGAGATGCGACGCGCGCAAGCAGATCTTCGCTCGGATCGGGCAGGCGACTGGGTGCATAGGTCCCCACCGGCATGCCGCCGCGCAGCGTCAGCGGGACAGCCGCGGACAGCGCCAGCGGACTGGTCGTTCCCGGCAATAAGGGCAGCAGCCGGCCAAGCCAGCCAGTGTCGGAGGCATAGGGCACTGAATTGCCGCTCTCGAGCACGTTTTGCGCATCAAAATGCGAGCGAGCGCGATAGCCGGTCGCCACGGCATGCCACGCGCGCGCCTCGCTATTGGCGAACATCGCCGCAGTCTGTTCGAGCGCAGGATGGAGGGCGAAAAAGCTATCGATCGCGCGCGCATCCTCGTCCACCAGCATTGCACGCAGGTCTCGCAATGCCGGGTCGCCATGCGGCTGGACCAATGCAAGTCCGTCCGCCGCGCCGCGTTGCAGGACGAATACCAACCGCTTGTCCTGCTCGGCAGCAAAAGCGGTGCGCGGGAAGCTGATGCCTGCTCCGGCAATGGCCGAAGCAAGCAACATCTGGCGGCGGTTGAGGGTCAGTTTCAAGGCCTATCTCCGCATAAATTCGGGGCTGGAAAGCATCAGCGCAACGCCCATGCCCGGCGCTTCGGCCCGTGCAACAGCCTGCGCCGTGGCGGGTTGCAGGGCCTCGCCCATAATGACCTGCGCCAGTGCGCGCGGATCGACATTTCCAGTGCCATTCATGGTAAAGCGGTTTGCGATTTCTACCCGGCTGAGCAGCGCTCCGGGAGATGCCCAATCGCTCGCCACATCGCCCCAACCGGACGGATTGCCCGGTTGCCAGATCGGCTGGCCCAGCATCTCGAACAAGCGATTGACGACCTGCGGATTGCGCGGGATGGCATTGCCGCCAACAGCGCGCATCGTGGCGACCATCCAGTCCCACGGCGTGCGGAATTTGGTGCGCGGGCTCGACCAAACTTCGGGCGCGTCGATCAGTGCTGCATAGACTGCGCTCAATTCCCCGCCGCTGTCGAGGAAGGCGCGTTCGAGCCGCGCAATGGCGCTTTCGGGCGGCACATCAGCAATGAAGTGCCGCGCCAGCTTGGTGGCGATATGGCGTGCCGTGGCGGGGTGAAGGGCAAGATCGGCGAGAATATTCAGCGCCTGATCTTCGCCGTCTTCGGGATAATTCCTGCCCAGCAGTGTGCGCGCGCCCGGCTCATGCAGTTCTGGCACAAAGACCGTTTCGCCAGGTGCCCCATCGATAAAACGGCGCATATTCCGGCGCGCCAGCCCTGCCACGGTCCAGCCGGTCAGCGCGCGGGCCAGTTCGATAACATCTGCCTGCGTGTATCCGCTGCGCACGCCAAGCGTGTGCAATTCGAGCACTTCGCGCGCCAAATTCTCGTTGAGGCCCAATTGCCGGTCGCTGCGGCGGTTGTTGACCCGGCTGATGAGCGGACTGTTCGGCCCGGCAGAGCGCGTCTGATCGAGGAACATCAGCATTGCCGGATGACCAATCGCTGCGCGCAACAAATCGGCGAAATTGCCCGTCAGATTGTGGCGGATGGCGGAAAATTCATAGTCCGCTGCCAGTGACCGAAGCGGCAGCCGCTCTGCCGAGACGGCAAAATGATTCGACCAGAAATGCACCAGCCGTTCTGCAAAAGGCGTTTCGCTTTGCGCGGCGATCCGCAGCCGTGTGGCACCCGCCGCAAAGGCATTGCGACGGTCGCGCCGCGTGTTTTCACGCCGCTCTTCCACGGCCGCTTCTTCCTCCTCGCTGTCGCCGGACCGGCGCGCCGCCTGGACGCGGTCGCGCACAGCAGCGAAAGCCGGGATTAGTTCGGCAGGAGGGACCAGATCGAAGACTGCTGATGGCGCAGGATCAAAGCGGCGCAATTGCTCCGCCAGCCAGCCGCGCGCATCATCAGGCACGCGGGTTTGCGGGCGCGCGCCAAGGCCAAACCGGTCATTCGCAATGCTTGCTTCGTCCGTCATGCGACAGACTCATAGCAAACCAGCCTGAACGCAGGCGTACCAATTTGTAGCGTTGTGTCGCGCTATCCCACGATGCCCGCACTCGCGAGCACGGCGAGCGTCAGCACTTCGGGCGCAATCGCAGTCATTGGCGCTATCTGCACAGGCTTTTCCATGCCGATCTGCATCGGGCCAATGGTAGCATCACCGCCCAGTTCGCGCAGCAGCTTGGCCGACAGATTAGCGCTCTGCAGGCCAGGCATGACCAGCACATTAGCCGGGCCGGACAGGCGGCTGAAAGGATACATCTTCATCACCGTTGTATTCAGCGCCGCATCGGGTGCCATCTCGCCTTCATACTCGAAGCCAGGATCTTCAGCGTCGAGGATCGCCACTGCATCGCGGACGTTTCCAAGCCACTGTCCGGCTGGATTGCCGAAAGTGGAGTAGGACATGAAAGCGACACGCGGTTCATGCCCCATGCGGCGCGCCACGGCGGCGGTTTCCTTGGCGATATGCGCCAATTGCTCGGCACTCGGACGCTCATTGATCGTGGTATCAGCGAGGAATGTCGTGTGGTTCTTGCCCACGATCATGTGGACACCAAATGGCGTCGCATCAGGCTTGGGATCGAGCACGCGGGCCACTTCGCGCGCGGTCTGGCTGAATGTGCGGGTGAGACCCGAAATCATGCCATCGCCATGGCCCAGCGCCACCAGAAGCGCGGCAAAGACGTTGCGCTCCTGATTGACCATCCGGCGCACGTCGCGCTCAGTATAGCCGCGCCGCTGGAGCCGTTTGTAGAGGTAGTCCACCATCGGCTCAATATCTTCAAAATTGGCCGAATTGGCGATTTCGTAGCTTTCGGGATCGTCTACCGCGAGCTCGCGCAGCTTCTCCAGCACCTTATTCGTACGGCCCACCAGAATGGGCGTGCCATAGCCGAAATCGCGGAACTGGATTGCCGCACGCAGGGCCACATCCTCTTCCGCCTCGGCAAACACCATGCGTTTGGGATTGGCCTTGGCGTCCTCATAAACGCGGGTCAGTGCGGAGGTGGTCGGGTTGAGGCGGCTGCGCAGCTCCAGCGTATAGGCATCGAAATCCTCGATCGGATCCTGTGCCACGCCGGAATCCATCGCCGCCTTTGCGACCGCGCAGGAAACCCGCTCCATCAGGCGCGGATCGAACGGCGCGGGGATGATATATTCGCGGCCAAATTTGTGATTGATGCCGTAAGCCGCAGCGACCTCTTCGGGCACCCGCTCGCGCGCCAGATCGGCAATCGCCTGCGCTGCGGCGACTTTCATCTCCTCGTTGATTGCAGTCGCTCGCACATCCAGAGCGCCGCGGAAGATGAAGGGGAAGCCCAGCACATTGTTGACCTGATTGGGAAAATCGCTGCGGCCAGTGGCGACGATCGCATCGGGACGCACGGCCTTGGCTTCGTCCGGCATGATTTCGGGCGTGGGATTGGCCATCGCAAAAATGATCGGACTGTCCGCCATCTTTGTGACCCATTCGGGCTTCAGCGCGCCTGCCGCCGACAGGCCGAGGAAGATATCTGCGCCCTC
>DFBR01000173.1:4291-9172 GCA_002367375.1 Erythrobacter sp. UBA3075
CTCACGCCCGGTCAGATGCGCAGCATTGAGCAGGCCAGCTGCCGCGATGATCGCGGTGCCGTGCTGATCATCATGCATGACGGGGATGTTCATGCGTTCGCGCAGCGCCTGCTCGATGATGAAACATTCGGGCGCGGCGATATCTTCCAGATTGATGCCGCCGAAAGTCGGCTCCATCAGCGCAACCGCTTCGATGAAAGCGTCAGGGTCCTCGGTGGCGAGTTCGATGTCGATGCTGTCGACATCGGCGAAGCGTTTGAACAGCACCGCCTTGCCTTCCATCACCGGCTTGGAGGCCAGCGCGCCGAGATTACCGAGGCCAAGAATGGCGGTGCCGTTGGAGATCACCGCCACCAGATTGGAACGCGCGGTGTATTTGGCGGCCAGCGCAGGGTCCTTGGCAATCGCTTCCACCGGAGCGGCAACACCGGGCGAATAGGCGAGCGAAAGATCGCGCTGCGTTGTCATCGGCTTGGACGCGATGATTTCAATTTTACCGGGGCGAATGGTCTCGTGATAGAACAGCGCTTCGCGGGTGGTGAAGCCGGTGTTTTCTTTCTCGTCCAAGGCGTACTCTCCTGTCTGAGCCTTCGCATAGAGAAACCTCAGCGGCGGGGATAGGGGAAAGGTTACCTATACACCTTCCCGAATCGGATTGGACCACGCTACCGCAGAGCGTTCATGGCCAGCTCCACAACTCCGATGATGCAACAATATCTGGGCCTCAAGGCAGAGGCCGGGGACTGCCTGCTGTTCTACCGCATGGGCGACTTTTTCGAGCTGTTCTTCGATGATGCGAAAAAGGCCGCTGGGGTGCTCGATATTGCGCTCACCACGCGCGGCGAGAACGATGGTGAGCCAGTGCCGATGTGCGGCGTACCGGTCCATGCGGCCGAAGGCTATCTCGCGCGGCTGATCAAGGCCGGATGCCGGGTCGCGATTGCCGAGCAGGTGGAAACGCCAGACGAAGCCAAGGCCCGCGCCAAACGTGAAGGCACGCCATCGTCGAAAGCACTGGTGAAGCGCGACATTGTGCGCTTCGTCACTGCCGGCACGCTGACCGAAGAATCGCTACTCGAACCGCGCCGGGCCAACATGCTGGCAGCCGTTTGTGATGTGCGCGGGACGTGCGGCGTGGCGGCCTGCGATATCTCGACCGGCACCATGGTGCTGGAGGAATGTGCGTCGGACAGGCTCGGTGCAGTGCTGGCGCGGATCGGGGCGAGCGAGATTGTCGCTCCGGAAAACTGGCCCGATGCGCCGATCGACAGCGTCATGCGGCCTGCTGGAACATTCGCTAGCGATGCAGGTGAAGGATTGCTGAAAAAGGTCCACGGTGTCGCCACGCTGGATGGGTTCGGGCAATTTGGTCGCGCAATGCTGGCGGCGGCGGGCGGATTGCTCGCCTATCTCGACCATGCCGGGCGCGGAACGCTGCCGTTGCTGCTGCCGCCCGCCGCGCGCGCATCAGGCGGTCACATGGCGATGGACGAAGCCACGCGGGCGAGCCTGGAAATCCTCGCCAGCCAGCAGGGCGGACGCACGCATTCGCTTATCGCCGCAGTGGACCGCTGTGTCACAGGCGCAGGCGCGCGGCTGCTAGCAGAGGATCTCTCCGCCCCGCTTGCCGACAAACCTGCAATCGATAAGCGGCTGGCGCTTGTTCAATACCTCCACAGCGACCCATTGCTGCGCGCGGATTTGCGCGGCCTGCTGCGTGCTCTGCCGGATATTGGCCGAGCGCTCGGACGGCTGGTGGCTGGGCGCGGCTCTCCGCGTGATCTGGGTCAGGTGCGTGATGGGCTGAACGAGGCGCGGCGTGTGCATGATGTGCTGACAGCAAAGGCGGATCGCCCCGCCCTGCTCGAGGCGCTGCTGCCTGCGCTGACAGGTCATGCGGAACTGACGGATCTGCTGGGCCGCGCGCTCGTACCATCCCCGCCAACCGAGCGGCAAAACGGCGGCTTCATCGCCGAAGGATATGACCATGCGCTGGACGAATTGCGCGAAGTGTCCGGCAATGCCCGGCGCGCTATTGCAGCGATGGAAGCGCGTTATCGGTCGGATACCGAAACGCCTTCATTGAAGATCAAACACAATGGCGTGCTCGGCTATTTCATCGAAGTGCCGAGCAAGCACGCCGACAAGCTGATGGCACCCGACAGCGGCTTCACCCACCGCCAGACCATGGCCAATGCGGTGCGCTTCAACTCGCTCACTTTGCACGAGGAAGCAGGCCGCATTGCCGAAGCAGGCGGACGCGCGCTCGCCGCCGAAGAAGCCCATTTTGAAGAATTGAACGAACGCGTCGCCAGCCGCCGCGAAGCCATCGCTGCCACTGCCGCCGCGCTCGCACGACTCGATGTGGCAGCAGGTCAGGCCGAACGCGCGAGCGAGGGTGAATGGTGCAAACCCGATATTGTCGAGGACCCGGTGCTGGCAATCGAGGCGGGACGCCATCCGGTGGTCGAGGCTGCGCTGGCAGTCTCACGCGAACGCTTCGTCGCCAATGATTGCGCGCTGTCGCATACTGACAGGCTGTGGCTGGTGGGCGGGCCGAACATGGGCGGTAAATCGACTTTCCTGCGCCAGAACGCGCTTATCATTCTGCTCGCACAAGCTGGCGGATTTGTTCCGGCTCGCTCCGCGCAGGTCGGGCTGGTGGACCAGTTGTTCAGCCGCGTGGGTGCATCGGACAATCTGGCGCGCGGGCGCTCCACCTTTATGGTCGAAATGGTCGAGACTGCCGCGATCCTCAGCCAAGCCAGCGAACGCAGCTTCGTAATCCTCGACGAAGTTGGCCGCGGCACCTCGACCTATGACGGGTTGGCGCTGGCATGGGCAGTGGCCGAAGCGATTCACGAAACGAACCGGAGCCGCTGCCTGTTCGCCACGCATTATCACGAGATGGCGCGGCTGGCGGAAACTTGCGACGCGCTCAGCCTGCATCACGTCCGCGCCAAGGAATGGAAAGGCGATCTGGTCCTGCTGCACGAGCTTGCGGAAGGCGCGGCGGACCGCAGCTATGGTCTGGCCGTAGCCAAGCTTGCCGGTGTTCCTGCCCCAGTCGTAAAACGCGCCAAATCAGTGCTCGACAGGCTCGAGAAAGGGCGCGCCGAAACGGGCGGACTGGCAGCGGGATTGGGCGAATTGCCGCTCTTTGCCGCCGCAGCCGAGGCCGAAGAAGAAGAGTGCGACGCCCTGCGGGAGCGGCTCGGCGCACTCGATATTGATGCCCTCAGTCCGCGAGAAGCTCTTGAAATGCTGTATGAATTGCGGGGACTTTCGGGCGAAACGGACGGTTAACTGCGCGTCGATATGCTTGCTGGCATGAATGGCTACATGTTCCGCAGCAAACTGGGCGCACTCATTTTCATGGGCTTTATCCTGTTTGCCGTGTTCCGCGTGATCGGAACCGAGGAGAATGGCGGCCAACTGGCGACGGCTGCGGATGAAATTACCGCACAGCAGCAAGCCATGCGGAACCAACCAGCCGGCGATGCGGCCTGGGATGCAGAAACGCTCCGCAATGATGGCTGGGGTGATGAGGTCGCGCCGCCTGAGGGCTAGGCGAGGAATGGGTTGTCGGACGAATTGCCCGGATTAGCGGTTGGCACCCGGCGTCCACAAAACATCGCTCGCGCCATTGTTGTTCACCGCGCGGCACAGCACGAACAGATAATCCGACAGGCGATTGATGAATTGCGCGGCGGCAGGGTTTACCGGCTCCGCCTCTGCGAGAGCTGACACGGCGCGTTCCGCCCGGCGCGCAGAGGTGCGGGCCAGATGCAGCCGCGCCGCTGCTTCGCTGCCACCGGGCAGGATAAAGCTGGTGAGCGGCTCCAGATCATCGTTCACCGCATCGATCCGCTGTTCCAGCCACGCGACCTGCGCGGGGACGATGCGCAAGACCATTTCGGAAGGCGCGAAACCCTCATCGTCTCCTGCCGGGGTCGCAAGATCGGCACCCAGATCGAACAGATCATTCTGCACGCGCACCAGATCACCGCGGTGCGCGCCATCCATCACCTGCATGGCGAAACCGAGGGCGGAATTCGCCTCATCGACCGCGCCCACAGCTTCCATGCGCGGAGCATGCTTGGGTAGGCGCGATCCATCGACGAGGCCCGTGGTGCCATCGTCGCCAGTGCGGGTGTAGATCTTGTTCAGTTTGACCATCGTCGAACCTGTCTCTCAACCCCGCAGCCCAAATCTTTTTGGGTGGAGGGCATAGCTGCGAGGATGCTCCTGCGGATGCGGGAGCGAAAAGGCGACTATCAGCTGTTCACCGCGAGCATGATCGTGATGACCACGATGGCAAGCGCCTGATACTTGATCCGCGCGAACATCGCCTGGTTCTGCTTCACCTGCAGGGCTTGCGAGTTTTCGCCCCCGTTTTCGAGGTCGATCTTCGTGGTCTGCAAAAAGGCGATGATGCCGCGCACCAGCGAGACAATGACCATGATGGCAAAAATGGCGATGAGGATGATGAAAATTGCGTTCATGTGGCACCATGTGGGAAGCGAGAGAGCGTTATACCACACGGCATTTGGCCTATACGGAGCATTTGTGCCAGTGCCTTGCCACCTTCGCCCGCTTTGCGACGGTCCGCCAGCGAAGGTGAACCGCGCCGCTTGGCCAGCTTTTTGCCATCACTATCGAGCAGTAGTGCATGGTGATGCCAGCGCGGCACAGGCAGGCCGAGCAGCGCCTGCAACAGCCGGTGAATATGGCTCATGGCGAACAGGTCTGCGCCGCGCGTCACCAGCGTGACGCCGTCTGCCGTATCATCCAGCGTGGCCGCAAGGTGATAGCTGGCGGGTGCATCCTTGCGCACCAGCACGACATCGCCAAATCCGCGCGGATCGCAAATTTGCGGGC
>DFBR01000173.1:9221-9840 GCA_002367375.1 Erythrobacter sp. UBA3075
ATCTCGGCACGGGTGCAGGTGCAGCGGTAGAGCAATCCCTCGTCCAACAGGCGCTGGGCAGCCACCTCATAGCTATCGAGACGGGTCGATTGCGCGGGCACTTCGTCCCATTCCAGTCCCAACCACTCAAGATCGCGGCGAAATTCATCGGCGAGTTCGGGGCGGGAGCGCGCGCCGTCGATATCCTCGATGCGCAGCAAAAAGCGTCCCCCTGCCTCAACAGCCAGATCATGCGCGACAATCGCCGAAAAAGCGTGCCCAAGATGGAGCGAGCCATTGGGGCTGGGAGCGAAGCGAGTGACAGTGGAGGGTTCTTGCATAATCGTATCATGTTCATGCCAGATCGCAGGCATTGTGCACATCCCTGTGGATAGCCTGTCTGTAACAGGGTTGACGCTTTGCTGTGCAAATGCACATTTCAGCACATCAGGAGGACACCAGAAGTGTTCAAAGCAGAACTGATTGAACGAGCAGCCGTATTCAGAAGCGCCGAGGAAGATCCCGAACGCGCACTGGAAAGCTGCCCCGCGCTGGTGCTCAACGCGGATTACACGCCGCTATCCTATTACCCGCTCAGCCTGTGGCCGTGGCAGACCGCGATCAAGGCGGTGTTTCTGGA